>JAYKHH010000023.1:0-5185 GCA_035285265.1 Leptolyngbyaceae cyanobacterium
CGACGGATGGAATCGTAGCGATCGCCCGCATCGAGGACAATTAAGTTAGCAGGCTGGCCTACAGCAACCCCGTATTGTGCCAAATTGAGAGTTCTAGCTCCGTGCCAGGTTACCATGTCGTAGCAGGCATCAATTTCTGCCATTCCAGTCATCTGGCAAATATGCACCGCCATTGACGCAACTTCCAACATATTGCCCGTACCCAGGCTATACCAAGGGTCTTGGATACAATCGTGGCCTAGGCTAACGTTCAGACCATGCTGCCATAGTTCTTTGACCCGTGTGACCCCCCGACGTTTTGGATAGGTGTCGGTTCGGCCTTGGAGAGTGATGTTAATCAAGGGATTGGCAATCAAGTTAATCTGGGCACGCTGCAAGAATCCCATCAATTTGTGGGCGTAGGCATTGTTATAGGAGCCAAAGGCCGTGGTGTGGCTAGCGGTCACTCTTGCGCCCATGCCGGTGCGAAGGGCAGAGGCGGCGACCACTTCTAGGAACCGGGACTGGTCATCATCAATCTCATCACAGTGAATGTCAATTAAGCGATCGTACTGCTGGGCGAGTTCAAAAATCCGCTGCACAGAACGCACCCCATCTTCTCGGGTCAGTTCATAGTGGGGAATGCCACCCACTGCATCGGCTCCCAATTGGAGGGATTTTTCCAGTAAGGCTTCATTTTGGCGATCGCCATAAATACCATCCTGGGGAAAGGCAACCACCTGTACTGTGATCCAATCTTTGACTTCCTCCCGTACCTCGAGCAAGGCTTGAAGAGCTGTCAAACTAGATTCACTCACATCGGCATGGGTACGAACCCATAGCACTCCTTGTAGGGCTTGTTGCTTCAGGGTAGCGATCGCCCGTGCTTTAACATCTGCTAGGGTTAGACTTTGTTTGCGATCGCGCCAGATTTCAATCCCTTCAAACAAAGTACCCGTTTGGTTCCAGCGGGGTTCTCCCGCCGTAAGAGCAGAATCTAGATGAATATGAGACTCCACAAAAGGAGGACTCACCAGTTGGTGTTGAATCTGCAATTCCAGGGAAGCCGATGCAGCTAAATTGGGGGCGATCGCAGCAATTTTGCCGTCTAGGATCGCGATGTCCACGTCTTCGGTGAGGTGGGGCGATCGCAGCAAACGGCATTGGCGGAGGAGAATATCGTAGGAGTGAGACATTGGCTTAAATGGATGATTGACCACAAAGACATGGAGAACATGGAGCGCTGATCTTTATGCTCTTTGTGTCTTTGTGGTTTACCTTTCCTCAAACCAAAGAACGATCCGTGAGAATCTCGTACCCAGTATCGGTCACCAAAACCGTATGCTCAAACTGGGCTGACAGAGAATTATCAGTTGTCACCACAGTCCAGCGATCCTTTAAGGTACGGGTCGTCTTGCGCCCTGCATTGAGGATCGGTTCAATGGCTAAGGTCATGCCCGTCCGAAGTTTAACATTGGGCATTTCGTGGGTACGGAAGTTAAACACTGAGGGTTCTTCGTGCAAGTTTCGCCCTACGCCATGCCCCGTGTAGTCTTCAACAACGCTAAACCCATTTGCCAGCACATGATCTTGAACTGCTCCGGCAATGTCTAGTAAATAATTCCCTGCCTTAACCTGGGCTATACCCTTGTAAAGCGCTTCCTCTGCTATCTGAATCAGCTTGGCAGCTTGGGGTGTGACTTCACCGACGGCAATGGTAATGCAGGAATCCCCATGAAAACCTTGAAAGTAAGCGCCTGTATCCACCTTCAAAACATCCCCAGCTCGAATCACCTTTTTGGCATTGGGGATACCATGAACCACTTCATTGTTAACACTAGTGCAAAGGGAACAAGGAAAGCCATGATAGCCCTTAAAACTGGGGGTGGCCCCCATTTCACGAATCCGCTTTTCTGCATAGGCATCTAGGTCAGCCGTGGTCATGCCCGGTTGCACCAGAGTGGAAATTTCCTTTAACACAGTGGCGACGATCGCGGATGCCTGTCGCATAATCTCAATTTCACGCTTTGACTTAATTTCAATCCCACGACGTTGCTTTTTGTCTGTCGTAGGTTGAGCAGAGGTCGAAAGCAGATTGGTAAGAATGTTCATGTAAATTAAGATAATTACGACGTGAGTGGATGTGAGGGTTGCCGGGTGCAATAACACCGCTCTTCCATTCTGAAGAGAATGGCATAGCCTAAAAGCTTTTATATCGAAGACGGTAGAGCAATGTCTCTGCTGAGCGCTACCTGCTCAATTGTCTCCTTTTCTTAAGGTAGCTTAATTTCCAATCCGCATACATTTGGATCGTTTAGATCACTATGAACAAATTCGATTATCAGCTATGGCAACGATTTATTGAGATTGCCCAGCCCTATTGGTATCCAATTGAGCAAAGAGGCGGACGCAATTTTCTGTTCCTCCTGACACTCCTACTCGTTTTTATCTTTGCGTCTTTATTTGCGGCAGTGAGTGCCATTAGCTTAACGTGGCATTTCCTGTTTCCGAAGTTCTTTGACTCGATTGCGCCTGGTTTGGCGAGGACGTTACTGGGGATTATTAACTCCCCTGCGATCGCGATCGTCGGGTTAATGCTTCTACTCCCAGCTTTGGGTTTCTTCTATTTTCGAGAAAATATTCGACCTCGATGGCAGCAATGGGGATTTTTAGCCCTGCTGCTGACTTTGTCCTTAGGGGTGAGTGGGCTGAACGTCACCATTAGCTACGTCGGAAATTTCTTCCAAACCGCTCTTGCCAAGAAGGATGAGGCTCGGTTTTGGCGATTCCTTTTTGTTTATGCGGGGGTTTTTGTAGTCGGCACCCCGATTGTGGTGATTTACCGTTATATTCAACGCAAGTTAGGGCTGTACTGGCGGGAATGGCTTACTAATCACTTTTTAAATCGATATTTCAAGAATCGGGCCTACTACGAAATCAACTCTGATCAGCGAGTTGACAACCCAGATCAACGAATCTCGGAGGACGTGAACTCCTTTACGCGCACCAGTCTGACCTTCTTATTGATCATTCTGGGTTCGATTATTGATCTAATTTCCTTTACGGGAATTCTTTGGACGATTTCTAAACTGTTAACCGGGGTCTTAATCGTCTATGCTTTTTTCGGCACGATTGTAACCGTTGTGTTTGGGAAACGCCTGATTGGGCTTAACTTTAACCAACTCCGGCGGGAAGCAGATTTCCGCTATGGCTTAGTGCATGTCCGGGATAATGCTGAATCGATTGCCTTCTATCGGGGAGAAGAACAGGAGTCCAATCAGGTAGGGCGACGCTTTATCGAGGTGATTCGCAACTTTAACTTGCTGATCGGCTGGCAGCGAAACCTGGACTTTTTCACCACAGGTTATGGCTATCTCGTGATCATCCTACCAACCCTCGTGGTTGTCCCCCGTTACTTTGCTGGAGAAATTGAGTTTGGTGACATTGCCCAAGCAGGGTTTGCCTTTAGGCAGGTTTTAGATGCCCTCTCCTTAATCGTGACTGAGATTGAGCGGCTGAGTGCCTTTGCTGCCGGGGTGAATCGTCTGGGCACCTTTGAAGAAAGTTTAGAAGATCCCACGGAAGCATTACGCCAACCGGGACAACCTATGATTGATACTGTAGAAGCAGAACGACTGGCACTAGAGCATGTCACCTTACAGACCCCAGGATATCAGCGGACGCTGGTGGCAGATTTGTCAGCCACGGTGCAACCAGGGGAAGGCTTAGTGATTGTCGGTCAAAGTGGCAGTGGCAAGAGTTCTATTCTGCGCGCGATCGCTGGACTTTGGAATGCGGGTACAGGGCGTATTGTCCGACCCAGTCCCACGGAAATGCTATTTTTGCCCCAGCGTCCCTATATGATTTTGGGTTCGTTGCGATCGCAGATTCTCTACCCCAATACCAACCACGAAGTCAGTGACGCACAACTCTATAAGGTACTGGAACAAGTCAACCTCACAGAGTTACCGGATCGAGTCGGTGGTCTTGATGTCGAATTAGATTGGGACGATGTGCTATCTCTCGGAGAGCAGCAACGCTTAGCCTTTGCGCGTTTGTTGTTGACCCAACCCCACTATGCTGTTTTAGACGAGGCAACCAGTGCCCTGGATCTAAGAAATGAGGCTTACCTCTATCAGCAATTGAAAGAAAGTGCCACCACCTTTATCAGTGTGGGACACCGTTCTAGCTTGTTGCAATATCACCAACACGTTTTGGAACTAGACGGACATGGAGGTTGGCAACTCCTGCCTAGGGAAGAATACACCCCTGGTGCTACTGCCTTTGCTTAACGCAATATCAGTTCGATGACCCGATTTTGTGTGTGCTTCCCGTACAAAATCGGGCTTAAGGGAAGCCTCGATGGAGCTATGCTAACCTGAACCTAGAGACCCAAGACACAGTGATGGAGTTCAGGCCATGGCTCATCTCCTCCCTATCCGCGATCGCTACATCAACCTCCTCACGGACTTCGGGTTTAAGCGACTGTTTGGTACAGAGCCAAATAAGGCGATCTTAATCGACTTCCTCAACGTGCTCTTACCGCCCCAACATCAGGTTCAGGATTTAACCTACCGAAATACTGAAACTTTGGGAAATACCCCCATTGATCGGAAGGCAATTTTCGACCTGTACTGTGAAAGCGAAACAGGAGAGAAATTTATTGTAGAGATGCAAAAAGCTAAGCATAACTACTTTAAGGACAGAAGCCTATACTACTCCACCTTTCCCATTCAAGAGCAAGCCGAAAAAGGAGATTGGAACTACCAACTTGCACCCGTCTATACCATCGGTATTTTAGATTTTGTTTTTGACGACCATAAAGACGAAGAAACCTTGCTGCATACAGTGGAGTTAAAAGATCAAGCGTGTCAGGTTTTTTATGACAAGCTGAAATTTATTTATATCGAACTACCCAAATTCAGAAAATCAATTGAAGAACTAGAAAATCACTTTGAGAAGTGGCTATTTCTGCTGAAATATTTACCAGAGTTAGAAGCACCTCCCCTGCCCTTGCAAGAGCAGGTCTTCATCCAGTTATTTGAGGTGGCTGAAATCTCTAATTTCTCTCAAGATGAAAAACTCGCTTACGAAAGTAGCTTAAAGTACTATCGAGATCTGAAAGGGGTGGTGGAAACCGCACGAGAAGAAGGCATCGAGCAAGGCAGACAAGAAGGCATCGAGCAAGGCAGACAAGAAGGCATCG
>JAYKHH010000024.1:0-3628 GCA_035285265.1 Leptolyngbyaceae cyanobacterium
TGCTTGGATGGTTTGACGAATCCGTGTGTGCTTACAGCCACCGGTCAAATTGCAATTGATTGGCAGCGATGGTGGCTTCATCTATTGATCGGGATGAATTGGATTATTCCTGCCCTGGTATTTGTGCCTGGAATTTACTTGCTCATGACTGACCTAGGGCAAGAAATTCGTCGTGGAACCCTTAACTTTATTCGGTTAAGCCCCCAATCGAGCTATAGCATTCTGGGCGGTAAGATTCTAGGTACTCCCGCACTCATCTATTTAGCATTTGCCCTGGTGCTTCCTTTACATTGGGCAGCGGCAATTGGAGCCAGTGCCCCCCTTGGCTTTTTGATTAGCTTCTATGGAGTGCTGGGAGCCACGGGATTTTTGCTCTTTAGCGCAGCACTCCTATGTGTACTGATAAGTAGGTCATACCTGAGTGGCGGTGGTGCTCAACTCGAAGCCAGCATGGCTTTCATCTTTATTCTGTTGGTGGCATTTGGAGTTGCGCCCATTTATATTGCGTGGAACATCCACACGGTTTGGTATGTATTCCCTGAGTATTTGATTGGCAGGCACGCGGGTCTTAGTCAATTGCTGTGGTTTTCGTTGCCTTTAAGTAATCCAGCGATCGCCCATGCCTTTACCTTTCTGCTAATTGGACTGGCGACTACTTCCGTATGGCATTCTCTCCAACGGTGTTTTCATAATCCTGCAACGACGTTAATCAGTAAAAAGCATGGATACGGCTTGGTGGCTTGGGTGCAAATTACCTTGTTGGGCTTTCTTGCCCCTAACTACGGATCTGCCAGTGCCAACTTGAATCTTGAGAAACTAATCTTTCTCTGCAGCGTCAACGTGGTTGGGTTTCTACTGCTCACGGCTGCTCTTTTACCCCATCGTCAAACCTTACTCGATTGGGCACGGTTTCGGCGGGATACCACTAAAACTCAGGGAACCTGGAATCGTGTTTTAGTAGAAGACTTACTATGGGGTGAAAGAAGTCCAGCGACACTAGCGATCGCAGTCAATCTGGTAATTACCGCGTTGATTTGGGTACCTTGGATTCTACTATGGCCATCAGGAACTCACAGACCTCAAGCCCTAGTAGGCTTGCTGATGAGCTTAGGTTTGATTTTGGTCTATGGAGCGATCGCCCAACTGATGCTATTTATGAAAAGCAAGCAGCGTAATCTCTGGGCTACTGCCACCATCGGCTTGCTGATTCTGTCGCCCCCCTTGCTGGCAGCTATCCTTTCAAATGGCTCGATGACAGGCTCTGTGACAGGTCTGATGCTATTCTCTCCCTTCCTCTGGGCTACGTTAGATCAGGTTTCTAAAATGACCTTGTTCTTGACGGTCTTGGGCCAATTTGGGGTGCTAGGCTGGCTCAATTTCAAACTCACCCGACTGCTGCAGCAAGCGGGAGCATCGGAGTCGAAACAACTGATTACTGGTAATCAAGCCTTACTGAGCTAATCGAGGTTGCTTCTTTTACAACGTCTTTTTTACAGGTTGTGCCTGATGTGATTGCTACTCCCTGAGGTTGAGCAGGGAGCTTAATATCCACTTCATTGCTGGGAGGCTAGGACAATGATCCAACTTTGGCTAGATCGTCTGGGGGACTGGAATCCCCAACTATTTCGAGAGGTGAAGGGCCGCTTAAAAAAGCGGAATCTGGTGGTTGCTACTGCCGTTTCACTCATGGGGCAAGTGCTGATGCTGCTCTACTTTGGCGGTAGACTTCCAGGGGAACTGGTTACCGTCAGTCGCTACTGTACAGGAACAGCTGAGTACTCTGACTCCTTTAACTGTCTAAAGGATGCCGCAGGAAATGTGCTGATTAACTGGCAGCTTTGGCATCTAGATGTCTTTATTTGTTTAAGTGTAGTCAGCATTTTTGCCTTGGTCGTGGGGGGAGTACATCTCTTAGTCAGTGATCTGGAGCAGGAGGATCGGCGAGGTACGCTCAACTTCATTCGTCTCACCCCCCAATCTAGCCAAAGTATTCTGCTAGGCAAGCTGTTGGGAGTACCGACTTTACTCTATTTGGCAGCAGCTTTTGCCATTCCCCTGCATTGGGGAACCGGGGTGTCAGCCCACATTCCTTCCCATTTGATTCTGAGCTTCTATGGGGTGTTAGCCATTAGCTGTGGATTTTTCTACAGTGTTGCCTTACTCTACGGGATCGCTAGCAACTGGCTCGGAGGATTTCAAGCTTGGCTAGGGAGCGGCGGTATCTTACTCTTTCTGTCGGCTGTGGGTGCTAAAGCCATTTACTCCCAGCCTCTGGATTGGCTGAACTTGTTTTCTCCGGCAACAATTCTACCCTATCTAGTACCCGACAACCTTCTAGAAAACACGCGAATTTTGGGCTCTAATGCGAGCTATCTGTTAGGAAACCTACAGGAGCTTCATTGGTTAAATCTACCCGTGGGTGCCCATGGAATTAGTACGGTAGGTCTGATGTTGGTCAACTATGGATTCTGGATGGCTTGGCTGTGGCAATCGCTGAAACGTTGCTTTCGCAACCCCAGCAATACCCTGCTCACTAAGCAACAGAGTTATGGCCTGGTAGCCTGTTTTGAAGTTTTGATTTTAGGCTTTGCCGCTGCTAGGGCCTCACTCTCAACCAACCTAGGGCAACTACTGTTTTTGAATTTGTCTCTATTTCTAGTGCTAATTGCTGCCTTGTCGCCCCATCGCCAAGTGTTACAAGACTGGGCACGGTATCGACGGGAAAAGTCAATCAATGGCAAGCGTCAAGGGTATCAGTCTTTAGTCCAAGACTTGATCTGGGCTGAAAAAAGTCCGGCTCTGATGGCGATCGCGATTAACTTACTAATTGCCGCTACCCTGCTGACTCTTTGGATTGCTAGCACGAACTTTGATCAGAAACCGGAAGCGATCGCGAGTATTCTCCTCAGCTTGGGAATGATTTTGGTCTATGGGGCGATCGCCCAAGTTCTACTGTTCATGAAAACGCAGAAACGAGTGCTCTGGGCGTTCGGCAGTGTAGGCAGCATTGTAGTGTTGCCCGTCCTAGTCTTAAGTGTTCTTTCCTTACGACCTGAAATATTTCCAGGTCTATGGCTATTTTCTGCCGTGCCCTGGGCAGCCTTGGATTATATATCCGCTATGTCTGCCTTCTTAGGATTTTTAGGTCAAATCAGTATGGTTAGCTTATTGAGTTTCCAACTGACTCGACAGTTAAGAAAATCGGGTGAGTCGGCTTCTAAAACACTCATGGCAGGGCGGCCTGCTCTCAGAGCTTGAGTGAGATGATTGATAGCTGGTTCTAGGACATTGGCTTTAGTGACAGAGGGGAGAGGGGCGATCGCCTCTCTCCCCTCTTTTCGCTAATGATTCACAGTTCAAACGCCATTTAAAACTACGTTAGTTCGATGAAAGGGCTTTTAGGAAGCTTTCGCGAAGCGAAAGCTTCCTAAAAGCCCGATTTTGCTTGCGCGAAGCGCAAGCAAAATCGGGCTATCGAATTCACGTTAAAACTATCTGGCAATCCTCTATAGGGACTGCAGGGAGGATAGTTTCAATATTAATAAATCGCCACATTCGTAGGAATTGTGCCTTACCTGATGACACCTATAGGACAGACCTTCGCGATACAGGTGTGATGAAACGCTGC
>JAYKHH010000025.1:0-3311 GCA_035285265.1 Leptolyngbyaceae cyanobacterium
CATGCTGCAACTGATGCGATATCAGGCATTGGCCACCTTTCAAGAGTGGGGAGAGAAAACGGACAAACAGGAATATTAAGGCTGACCTTTTCAAGAAGTCGGCATGGGGGCGCATTTCAAGGTTGGGGGGGAGCTGAAGCCCCGTGAGGAAAGAGAGAATCAAACCGATGATTGACCCACTCTAAGTGCCGGTAGAGAAGATTCTCAAACCCAGTCTCACTCCATCTCATTCCGACTCCCTTAAAGCATTGTTGAAGCAACCGATGATGCTCAACTTTCCCATGATGTAGCGAAGTGGGGTGTTAATGAACTGAAACGGAGAGGGGGAGATTCGAACTCCCGTTAGGTTACCCTAAAACAAATTTCGAGTTTGCCGCATTCAACCACTCTGCCACCTCTCCTGGTGATGGGTTGTCCTTGTTATTCTAGTCGATTTAGTCCCTTTCTACAGGAGAGACGCATTATTTTCCGTAGGCTCCAAGATCCCTTCAAACCCGTCTTGAGGCGTCCATTGCAACGCTCCATCTCGACCCGTCCAATAGACTCGAATGTTAAAGGCTTGAAGTTGCTTCAGTGTTGCTGGATCTAGCTTGCTAGCAGAGGCGATCGCAACCTCAGGTTGCACGACTTCCAGTAGCTCTGGACTCAAGGGTTCTCCCGTCCACCAAAGCACCTGTGATTGAGGTAAACGCCCAGCCAGCGACAACTTATTTTGTTCGGTCAGCTTTAGGTTACTAAAGCATAACCAGGGATGGGAATGGATATCTAATTGCCATACATTAGACTCGGCTGCGATCGCCTGCATTGAGCTAGATCCCATCTCTATAGCCTCTGCCTCCCTTAATTCCTGGTAAGTTCCCTGATTAGATTGCAGCCTGCGACGTAGGTTTTGAATGGTCTGCACAACTGCAGGATTATTAGAGGCGGGGGGCAGTACCCCTTCATACAAAGTTTTAATCGGCAACCGCCCTAGAATTTGTAACCATCCATTCTTATTGGTTTCATGGGTATCGGTCGTAATGCCCCAGTCAACTTGATTAATCCCCTGCTGTTGCAAGAAGGGTAGAACCGTCAAGCGAGCTGTCGTTTCATTGCCACTATTAATCAGTGCCACCCGTCCTTTATCCTGGATCACCGAGACCATCTCTTCGGAGGCAGCGAGCACCGTTACCCGAAACAACGTTCTGTGTGCTTGCCACGCCGGGATGGCGACTAAACAGATGCCCATCATCAATGCCGCCCACCAACGACGATGCCACCAGGGTTTTAACCACACCCAGCCAATTAACCCATAGAGTAGGATGAGCTGCAGCACCGAGATGGTTCCCACGGCAGTCGTGCTGCCTGGAAGCTGACTGAAGCCATTGACAATGGCGATTAACCAGTGGGCAGGGAAATAAAGCAACCATGCTGTCGCACTCCCAGCCATAGGCCAAATCAGGGCTGCTATGGCACTGACAAATCCTCCCAAGCTGATTGCTGAAATCAAGGGAGTGGTGATCACGTTTACCAAGATGCTGTACGGAGACACAATGCCAAAGGCATAGAGTTGCAGCGGTAGTGTCCATATATAAGCAGCGATCGGAACTGCGATCGCAACGGCAATCAGCGGGGGCAGCCAGTCCAAATACTTGCTGAGGGGTGTGACCGTAACCAGCAAGCCCATGGTTGCTAGAAGACTCAACTGAAACCCCAAATTCCAGATCCACAGTGGATCGAAGAGCAGCAAAAGGGTCGCAGCGAGTAATAACGAATTTAAGGGTCTAACTTTGCGTTCCATCACCAAGGCAATGAGGGCCCCAGTCCCCATAATCACCGCCCTTAACACCGCTGGTTGGATACCCGTTAACCCTAAAAAAAGCAAGAGGCAAGCAAACCCCAAACCGAACTTCCACCAAGACGAAAGGCGACTTGCTAGGGTTAAAACGGCTCCCAGAATTAAAGAGGTTTGAAACCCAGAGGCCGCTAACGCATGGGCTAGACCAATCTGGGCAAATTGATCTCGAATATCGTAGGGCAGATCCACCACTCGCCCGCCCAAGACCATCGAGCTAATCAGTAAGCCTTCCGGTGTGTC
The DNA here is from genome assembly GCA_035285265.1 of Leptolyngbyaceae cyanobacterium. GTDB lineage: Bacteria > Cyanobacteriota > Cyanobacteriia > JARCMD01 > JARCMD01 > JAYKHH01. The sequence goes on from JAYKHH010000025.1 coordinate 2,078, forward strand.
TAGCCACTGAAGCTGGGATCGCAGGATTTTCTGTCGAACTGACCACCATCCCCAAGTTGGCACCTTAATATCCTGGGGCAACGTCACTTGGAGACCCTTGAGTCCTGCAAACCCCCCTTCCTGAGCCAAATAAGCTTGAAAATCGAAGCCTCCTGGATTCAGGGCAGGTTTCGGCTGATAAAGCGTACCACTCACCGAGATTGCTTGCCCTGGACGCAGTCCAGTCGCCTGCATTAATGGAGTCGTGACATAGAGCTTTCCAGTTACTTGTTGTCCCTGCGTTAAGGGCTGTTCCTTGCCTTTGACTTCATTGGGGTAAACAAAGGTCGGTGCCAACCAAAATTGCAACTTTTGGCTACGAGTGAGGCGGGGTGTCGTCGTTACCCTTCCCTGAACCGTCACATTCAAAACTTGAACTTCCGCAGCCGTATTGGATGTGCTGAGTAAGCGACTAATATCACTAGCACTAGGCTGGGGCACTCGTCCCTGCAGGTAGAGACTAGCGCATAACCCCACGACTCCCGCAATCAGCCAGATCTTAGATTTAGGCCCTGTTCGCCAAAACTGAGGTGCTATCCTGGCTGCACCTATTCCTAAGATCAATACCCCAACGCCCCCCAGAGACATCCCTGAAATTTTCCAAGGAATGACGGTAGAGAGCAATCCTAGAATGTAAGCCAGACATAAAACGATGCCATTCGCTGGAACCATATTTTAGATCCAGCGCTAAATGGATAAACCTAGCTTTAACCCCAATAAGGCATGAAGAAACATTAAGCAAAGGGTAGCACTTCCCAAATAGGCATGGATGGTACGAGATAGGGACTTGCGTTCTTCTGACCCTGATTTACGACCAAAGCCGACTAGAGAAATCATGCCATTCGCAGCCAGCAAGGCTAACACAACTGAACCAGTCCAAAAGTGTGGGCTTTCCAGGATCGGTTCCTGCTGCATGACCAAGGATAAGAGGCCCCCCGTATAGCCCGATGCCAAAAAGAGGAACATCCAAGGTGCAATTTGACGGTGAGCAGATCGACTCTGATTCGCAACTTCTTGATCGGCAATCACTCGTCCTCGCCATCCGGCTAAGCCAACGGCGCTCCCCATCACAAATACCACAATCGCCATCATCAGTGGATGCCCCCACTGAACAATCGGTGCTGGAATTCCCAAACTTGCAAACCAGTTGGCGATGGGTTCTAGTAACTCAGTCAAACTTGCCATAGGAATGAAT
>JAYKHH010000026.1:0-5497 GCA_035285265.1 Leptolyngbyaceae cyanobacterium
ATTTTGCCCAGGAATAGCGCTAAGGGATGCACCGGGAGCAACAGCATTTCTTCAAAGGTTTTGGTAAATAGGCGATCGCCGCAAATAGAAAACGTCGTGCCCCCAAAACTAATCACCATGGACGAAAGGGCCACCATTCCCGGCAGCATAAATTCTAAGTAGCTTGCAGAATTTCCGGACATCCCACTGCCCGGTTTGATGGAGTTTCCTAACCCTAAGCCAAAGGCCAGAATGTAGATTAGGGGAGAGATTAGGCCAGAGGAAGCCACCTGTACAATCCGCACCCGTAAATCGAGCCAATCTCCCCAAAATACGGTCAGGGTGTCCGTTAAAATGTTGCGAAATGACGCACCTTGAAAGCTTTTAGCAAGATTCACGATTGGATGGGGTAGGGTTTCAGCTTTAGTTTACTGCGATCGCTTCTCCTTAAGAGATCGCCAATTCAATTCTGAAGTGCTTCACTCTCTCCACGTCTAAGCAAAAGCCAGCCTTGACTGTTATGGTCATAGGCTGGCTCAAGTTTGCCGTTCTCATTTAGCAAAACCTCGTGGCTGCAAAGCTGAAGGAGATCGCCTTTAACTGGCCAGATATTCCCGTACGCTGTCTTGCTTGCGGCGTAGGTGATTGAGCGCTTGATGCTCTAGTTGACGAACGCGCTCCCGGCTAATGCTCATCCGTTCACCCACCTTAGCGAGGGACAATTCATGCCCATCCTCTAGTCCATAGCGGAGCACTAAGACTTCCCGTTGCTGGGGGGTAAGTTCTGCTAAGAGGTCATTCAAATCTTCCCGGAGCAAATCTTGGGTCATGTGATGCTCTGGAGAAGGCCCTTCATCCTCTAATAGATCCTGTAGCTCGGTGTCCTGGTTATCCCCTACCCGCAGGTCTAAGGAGACCGGTTGACGAGCCATCAGCAAAAACTCCCGAATGGTCGCAGGGTCAAGTCCAAGAGCTTGGGCAATTTCGCTAGGGGATGCACTTCGGCCTAGGCGTTGAGCCAGTTCTCGTTGTACCTTTTTGATCTTGTTGAGTTTTTCGGTGATGTGAATCGGTAAACGGATGGTTCGCGCTTGTTGGGCGATCGCCCGGGTAATGGCCTGACGAATCCACCAGTAGGCATAGGTTGAAAACTTGTACCCGCGCATGGGGTCAAATTTCTCCACACCTCGTTCTAAGCCCAGGGTGCCTTCTTGGATTAAATCCAAGAATTCAAGGTTGCGCTTTTGGTATTTCTTAGCGATCGCCACAACCAAGCGCAGGTTGGCTTCAATCATTTTTTGCTTGGCTCGTTGACCTTGCTTAATCGCTAAATTGAGCTCAGTTTCGCTTAAATTGACATGCTCTGCCCACTCTAATCGAGTTGGTTCATGTTCTAATTTCTCAGCTAAAGCCTCTTTTTGTTCTAGCAGGGTCATCATCTGTTGGACTTGCTTACCATAAACAATCTCTTGCTCATGGGTCAGCAGAGGTACCCGCCCAATTTCATGCAGATAGGTACGAACCATATCAGCACTAAACATTGGGTGAGCTGGTTTGGTTTTAGTGGTAGCAGTAGCCATGGTGTGTCGTGAACTCAGTAGAAGAATACTTGTAGGAGAATACTTACGATCAATGAAGCGAGTCAGAAAAGCCAAGGAAGACCTAGGGATGCCTCAATAACAAGGAGACTGGGCGGGTAAAATTAAAGTGGCTCATGTGTCTCTCCCATAAAAATAAAGAAGAATAAACTAGGAGAGTAGGTGATCCTGCTCCCCCAAGTCCATAAAAATTATTGGAAGTTTTATTCTTGAAGATCCTTTACGACTGAAATGCCTTCATCTGACCGAAGGAAGGGTTTTACGCAGTGAACTGACTCAGTGGATTAATAAAGTCGAAGTCAGTATGAGTTTGTTTATCTATGCTATTACAAGTTTAAACTCCCGTAAAGAGTGAAGAGTCACGCTAAAGGGGGATCCTTGCCTATAAAGCCCTAAAGCTTTGCCCAACATGAATCGATAGCAATCTTGTCTGCATTCTTTTACCTTGCCTGCGTCCTTTTACCTTGTCTGCATCCTTTTACTATGATGACTCTGAAGTCTTTGACTGAGTGCCAAGGGCAGACAGTGATAACCGAACCATTTACGAGCCCTACGGTTGAGATCCTACGACTGAGATCCTACGACTGAGATCCTAGAACCCCTCTCTCAGCCTTGGTTCCCTGATAAATTTACACTCGCTTGGACTGCATCGAAAATCTACACCTCCAACCTCTGATTACGCGATGTGGAACTATTGCTAGCCCCCCTTTTTCGAGCGCAGCGGCAGGTCAGTGGGGGGAATAGGGGAGATCTTGACTGAGTCGTCTTAGAAGTGATCCCCCTGCATCTCCCTGATTAAGGCGGACTGAGATCTGAAAGTTGCACATTGCGTTCTGATTACTACCAGCAGGGAGATCTGTCTGAACCTCTATTGTAGAACAAGAGTACCATAACGAAGTGGTGAATCCTAATGGCTTACGTTGTCAATCTTGATAGCTCATCCTTTAACCTGAGGGCGATCCTTGCCCATAGGTAGACTCCGGGGTTAAGCGAGGTCGCTAGCATAAATGTATAGAAACCTAACGTTTAATTAAGGAAGCTTACAATGGAAACACGCCCTACAACTGGTTTGCCCCCCGTAGCTAATGCTTATAACGGTAAAGACCGGAATGCCTTCTTATTTGGCTGGAATCCTCAAGCCGAACTATGGAATGGACGATTGGCAATGATTGGTTTTATTGCCTACCTGCTCTGGGATTTAAATGGCTATAGTGTGTTACGCGATGTCTTGCACTTGACAGGAGCTGCGCTTCATTAATCCCTATTCAAGTCAGTTCCAGGTCAAGTTACAGACTTTTCAGATACATTAGCCCCTCTGTGACGAAAGGGCTTGGCATTGCCAAGCCCCTTGTATCTTGAAGGAAGCTCAAGAATCCCATCTTTAGGTGCCGATCCAACGCAAGAGGTCGGAGGAAATTCGGGATGCCCCTTGGGTTGGGTTGAACCTCAAACAACCCTGCCTTACCCTTAAAAAATGTCGGCGGGGTCGGCGGATTGAGCTTTACGGACTGCGATCGCCCCAGAGATACAACACATAACCAAGGCAAGGCAAAAGATCAAAATACTGCGTTCTAGCGTCATCATCACGGGTAAAGAAGTCGCATTCCGAATCATGTCGTATAACCCTAGGCAAAGGGCAAAGCCTGGGATATAGCCAAGAACCGCCAAAATCAGGGCTTCTTGAAACACCAGCGAAAACAAGTAGGAATTTTTATAGCCCATCGCCTTGAGAGTGGCATATTCAGGGAGGTGATCAGACACATCAGTGTAGAGAATTTGGTAAACGATCACCGTACCCACAATAAACCCCATCGTCGTACCAAAGGCGAAAATAAAACCGATCGCCGTGCTGCTTTTCCAGTAGTCTTGCTCAAAGGCTACAAACTCTTGCTTTGTGAGTACACAAATATCATCCGGTAATGCACCAGGCACTCCAGGCTGGCGTTGGCAGGGTTTCTGGGGATCCGTAGACTTCGGGCCTCGAAGTCGTTCAATCACCGACTCTACGTTGGCATTGGGTTTGAGATTAATCAAACCCACATCAATCAAGCCCTGATTGCGTCTATCGAAAATTCGCAAAAAATTCAAGTCACTGGTGATCACATTGCCATCCGCCCCAAAGGAGGCTCCGAGCTTAAACAGACCACCGACCGTAATCCGCCGTCCATCAATTTCGGTGCTAATCGTTTTCCCTTGCTTAAACTCAGCTTCTACATTCCCAAATTCTGCCCTTGAAGCTTCATCAAACAACAACACATCCGATAGTTTGATCTGATCCAGGTTTTGAGTCACCGCTGGTAAATTAAACACCTCACCTGCCGGATCAATACCAATGACCAGAATGCTACGGGTATTGCGTTTAGTCGGGTCTGGATTTTTCCAAAGTCCGAACCCCAAATAAACGGGACTAATTGACTCCACACCCTCATACCCTAGCGCTTGGTATAAACGCCGATGGGAGAAGCTTTTCATGGCAATTAAAGCCGTGGATTGAGGGCTGATTAGAACAATATCTCCCTGTAGCTCCTTATGCAGACTTATGGCACTGTCAAATAGGGCATCTCTAAACCCTAGCTGCATAAACATTAGAATCACTGCAAACCCAATGCCTGCCAGCGCCACCAGCAACCGCATCTTTTCACGGGTCAATTGCAACCAAGCCAGAGGAATAGCAAAGATCATGGGGTAATAGTGACTTTGACTTGAAGATTTGTTAACCTTGCAACTTTCTGGCTATTCGCCAACCTGATTTTTACTTCGACAACCCTCACATCTGCATCAGCGGCAGGGTCAGTATTCAGAACATCGTTCTTACGAATTTGTAGGCCGACCTGTTCTACAATGCCCGCAATGGTGCCAGGAAAGGCACTGCTGGTAATAGTGGCTTTTTGACCTACGGCAACCTGACTGACATCCGTTTCATAGACTTCCGCGATCGCATACATCTGGCTGGTATTCCCCAGTTCTACAATGCCATCACTCCCAACAATTTCTCCGGGCTCCGTGTGAACCTTAATCACCTGGCCTGTCAGGGGAGAGCGAACTGCTGCATCTTCGAGTTCTGCCTTAGCCCGCTGCAAGTTAGCGATCGCCACTTCTACCTGAGCCTGGGCCTGCTGAATATCCGTGGGACGCACCTCCGCCAAACTGTTCAGCGTGGCTTTTTCTCGCTTTAACTGTTCACGGGCTGCCCTTAACGTGCGCTGGAAAGCTGCCTCAGATTCTTTCACCTGGGCTTCACTGGTCATCATCTCCAGTTTCTTCGTATCTAAAAGGGAGGCTGAAATGGCTCCGGCGCGGTACAGCGATTGATAACGCTCATATTCTCGTTGAGCAGTCCGAAATTCTGCTTGATGACGGGCCACGGTAGCCTGTTGAACGGCTAATTCTCCATTGGTATCTGCCTCTAAGCGAGTAATCACGGCTTGTTGGGCAGCAATGTCTCCGGCTTTGGCACCCGCCTGGACTTGAGCCAATCGACTTCTGGCTTCCGTCACTCCGGCCTCAGCTTGGAGATAGGAAGCAAAAAGGCGATCGCTCATATCCATCACGGCAATCACCTGTCCAGCCTTAACCAGGCTACCCTCTTTTACCAATAACTTGGAAACTCGCGAGGAACCTAACCCAGAAGGAGCCGCCACCTTAATCACGGTTCCCTTAGGCTCCAACCGACCTAAGGCACTGATCGTTCCTGGGGAACTAGGATCTAGGGTGGGCGCAACAGACTCAGTCTGAGCTTTTCCAGAGGAAGAAAAAATTGAGTAGGCAAAGATGCTGAAGCCCGTAGCAGCAAGAGTTGCGGCGATAACCAAGGTAATAGTCCATTTCCCGGACAGCTTCATGAACAGCAGCTCACTTCAAGACTTCATTTTGAACTATAACAACTCTTTGCCTCCCCCCTAGGAGGGAAAATTAGGTGT
>JAYKHH010000027.1:0-3861 GCA_035285265.1 Leptolyngbyaceae cyanobacterium
ATTAGTTCCACTTCATAGAACAACACAAACAACAGCAGGTTTTGAGCGAGGAAGGCTCCAGAAATAACGCTACCTACCAACAGCACCAAGCTGTAGAACAATCGGGGTCGAGTGAGTTGTTGGTTACTGCTGTAGATCACAATCCAGACCAAGAGGCTGTTCAAAGCCAGCAGCGGTAGGGAAAGACCATCCACTCCTAATCGATAGGTAAGACCCAGGGCATCTAGCCAGGGTAAGTATTCCTGCATTTGCAGGCTGACGAAATTCAGATCAAATTTAGTAAATAGAAACAGGTTCCAGAGCAGGGTGAGGGTGGCGATCGCCAAAGCCATTAAACGAGAAGCCTTAGGCGATAAGGCTCCGGGCCAAAAGCCAACCAAGGCAGCTCCGAGGGCAGGTAACCAAATCAGAATACTAAGCATAGGAATTAATTAGGAGTTGTGGGTGTTGGCTTCGGCTCCGCTCAGCCAGCAGAGATGGTTCCATGAGCAGAGTCGAAGGGAATATGAACGGCGGGTTGTGGCTGTGACGACCGGAGGAGCGTGCCCTCAGCAGAGTCAAAGGGCGAACCTACAGCCAGCAGGGATTGGGGGACGCTTATGAGAAGCGTCTTAAAGTGTCCAAATCACGATTCCTCCCACAACAACTGCGCCAATGACGATGGTCATCACATAGAACTGCACCTGACCAGAGGTGCTGTACTTGAGTCCCTGACCGCTAACGATGGTTGCAAGTCCGAGCAAGTTAGCAACCCCGTCAAAGACATAGCGGTCTAGCCAGAAGGCGATATTGGAAATCAGGGAAACCAAAAATACAATCGTGACGCGGTAAAGCTTGGCAGTATAGAAGTCATAAGCTAGCAAGTCCTGTAAACCCTTCCAGGGCAATTGCACAGGCTTCGGAATCGTTTTGCCGAGATAGACGACCGCACCCAAGCTGCCACCCGTAATCGTTGACCAGATCAACACCAGAGCTAAATTGGAATTTAAGTCAGCTACAGCGGGCAGAAGGGAGCTAGCTTGTAGCACCAAGGGCAAATGCAGCACAAAGCCTAACAAGACAATCATGGGGAACGCCATCGGCCAGTGAACTTCAGGCGATCGCTCCGTCATCTGTTGGGGCTGTCCGGCAAAGATCAGACAGAACACACGAGTCAGGCTAAAGGCCGTGATGCCATTCACCCCTAGCACCAGACCCAATAGCCAAGGGTGGTTTACCCATAGGCCATTGGTCAGCTCTAACAATGCCCAAAAGCTACCGAAGGGGGGACAAGCAATCAGTCCGGCTGCGCCCACCAAAAAGGCGATCCCTGAGATCGGACGGCGCGACCAAAGCCCTCCAAATTGAGTCAAATCTTGGGTAATGTTGCCCCAGATAATCGAACCAATGCCCATGATTAGGAGCGCCATGGCGACGGCATGGGTTAAGAGCAAGAGCAAAGCTGCCTCGGTTTGTTGAGTTCCGACGGCAATAAACACCAAGCCCATGTAAGCACTAACTGAATAGGAAAGGGCACGCTTCACATCAATCTGGGCGATCGCAATAAAAGAAGCACCAATGGCTGTAACAGCTCCAATCCCAACCAGGGTTGCCATCACTACTGGTGAGAGAGCCAGAATGGGCTCCAACTTAATCAGTACCCAGGCACCCGTCGCTACTACTACCGAGTTCCGCAGAATCGTACTGGGGATTGGCCCTTCCATGGCCTCATCTAACCAGAGGTGTAACGGAAACTGAGCGCACTTACCAATCGGGCCTGCAATCAAGGCAAGACCTAAAAGCGTAGCCACCTTCGGGTCTAAGGTTGCTGTTTTTGCCCAAATTGCTAGCTCCGAAAAATTCCAAGTTCCTGCCAGGGGCAAGAGTGCCACCACCCCCATCAGCAGCACCAAATCTCCCACCCGTTTGGTTAAGAAGGCATCCCGTGCGCCTGTTACCACCAAGGACTGATTGAACCAAAATCCTAACAATAGGTAGGTTCCTAGGGTGAGAATTTCCAAGAAGATGTAACTAAAAAAGAGGGAGTTACAAAGGGCAAGGGTACAAATCCCCATCTCAAAGAATGCTAGTAGTGAGAAAAACCTTGCCCAGCCCCAATCCATTTCCAAATAGCCAATTGCATAGATTTGAGCCAACAGGTTCAACCCGGTTACCAATACCGTCGCCCCCACGGTGAGGGAGGAGACTTCAATGGATAGCGTCAGGTCAAGGTGAGCCACCTTTAGCCATGAAAAGAAAAATTCTTGGGCAGGTTGATTCCAGGTTGCCTGAAGTGCAGCTAACCCATGCACAAACCCCATTAAGGTCATGAATAAATTGATATAGCCAGCCGGACGAGGCCCTGTCCGTCGAATAATGGCTGGAAACCATAGTGTAGAAGCAATAGTACCGATTAAGGCATAACAAGGAATTAACCAGATGCTCTCCAAGAGAAGCTGGTTCATAAAACAACCTCTAAGCTTTCAAAATGATCGGGATTTATTAAAAACGTGAAGGCGTTAACCTTCACGTGGGAATTGGGGCAAATGAGAGTTTCGGGGCTCTGTTATATATATTAATGCAGTAGTTACATAACTTTAAGTCAATGTTTCTAATTCAATAAATAGATTTTTTGCTATATGTGGACAACTACCATGGCAAGAGCAAGCAACGCTCCTGGCCCTCTGCACCTATAAGGGGATGCGGTTTCACGGCGGTCTTTATGAAGCATTCAACGCTTCTTGGTTTCCTGCCCTCAGGTATCACAATTCTACTTGGGTGAGGGTCACGCTATAACGGGGGAAGAAGCCCTAAGTGCATAGGGAGACAGTGAGATGCCCACCTGGAAAGTGACGACTGAGTTTACCTTCAACGCTGCCCACTTGATTCGAGACTATGATGGCCCCTGTGGGCGACTCCACGGACATACCTATACAGTTCGGGTCGAGGCAAGCGCTAATCGACTGTATCCCTCAGCCTATTGCCCCCATTCCGTTATGGTCGCAGATTTTAGAACCTTGCGGTGGCCCAAGCGAGATCTGCTCCAAGGAGGACTGGATCATTCTGTGTTAAATGAGGTTTTACCAGCAGGATACGAAACCACGGCAGAAATGATCGCCAAATACATCTACGACAAAACCCAGCAGCAAGTTCCGGAAGGCGTACGGTTGAAGGTCGCCGTCTCAGAAACCCCCAATTCTTGGGTCGAGTACGAGGATGGGCCATCCACCCAGAATTGAAATTCCTGGCGGGGTCTGGGTCTGTACTCAGACAAGCTCAATATGGCGGAATAATACATGTATATGATGGCGTTTATATGATGACGTTGCAGAGTAGTAACACTTTCTGATGCCGAAAGCCGCCGATATTGGTAGTAAACGCCTGATTAGTCTAGCTCCTGATGCTTGGGTACAATGGGTGACTGATCGCCCAGAGGTGACAGCCCAAGAGATTCTTGCCTCTGAGTTTCAGTGGATTAGTCGTGAGAGTGATGTCTTGATCAAGGCCCACCATCCCCAGATCGGGGAGTTTTTGGTGCTGAACGAACTCCAGTTACGCTACAACGTCCACCTGCCGCGTCGGGTGAGAGCCTATGCCGCCCTTGCCGAGGAGCGCTATCGGTTACCCGTCTATCCGGTGTTGATCAACATTTTGCCTCCCGCCTCTACGGTCACTATTGAGAGCCGCTATGAATCGGACTGCCTGGGGTTACAAGCCAGTCAAGAATATCGGGTGATTAACCTCTGGGAAATCGAAGCGGAGTTAGTCTTTCAGCAACCCCAGCCCTCCTTATTGCCCTTTGTACCGATTCTGCGCGGGGGGAACCAAACTACCATGGTGCAGCAGGCTGTCCAGATATTAAGAGCCGATGAGCAGTTCAAT
>JAYKHH010000028.1:0-5120 GCA_035285265.1 Leptolyngbyaceae cyanobacterium
AACCCAACTGCTCATCAAGTCCAGAATGCGGGTATGCGACTGTAGGCGCTGCCGATACAAGTTTGTGAGTTGTTGAATAAACCCAGAGTCTACGTGGGTCACAAAGCGCGGAGCATTGTAAAAGAGATCGTCATCACTGGGATCTAACTTGGTTCTTTGATCGGGTTGCAGAGGCATAATTTCAACGGCGATCGCCCTGGTTAACTATCTTTAACTTAACTATCTTTTCTTTAACTTAACTATCTTTAACGACTGGCTTGAACCAGTAAAAATCCACCCACTGCCAGTCCCAGCAAATTGGGTGCCCAAGCAGCCAAAAAGGGCGAGAGGGTGCCTGTTTGTCCCAGGGCACCAAAGACAAACGACAATAGGTAATAGGAAAAGATGATCAAGACACTCAAGCCAAAACTGGTGGCTCTGCTGGTGCGCTGAGGCTTAGAGCCTAACACTGAACCCACCAACCCAAAAACCACGCAGATAAACGGTAGGGAGTACTTTTGCTGAATTGCTACGGTGAGCTTACGAATCTTCTGCTCATCTCCACCCTGGCGGAGCAAGTCCAGATAGGCTTCTGACTCAGCAATGTTCATTTGAGTATAGTCTCGACCCTTCGTAGCCAGATCTAAGGGGGCACGGGGTAACTTGAGTTCTTGGTGCTCAAACTTGAGAATATTGCGATAGGAACCATTGGTTGCCACCACATAGATCGTGCCATTATGAAAATCCCAGGTATTTTTAGCGAAATTCCAATTGGCAGATTCAGCCGTAACGATTTGATCTAAACCACCTTGCGAAAAATCTAGGATGGTCAGACCCTTCATCTTCTTGCCATCAAATTCCTTGGCGTAGAATAATCGGGCAATCTGATCGGTGCCTGGTGTAAATTCCTGGTAGTAAATATTTTTCTCTTGAAACGAAACCTTGTCTCGATTCGATAAGGCTTGCTCTAAAGTATTGGCAGCGAGATAGTTGGCCCTAGGGACTACGACTTCATTGAATAAAAAGGTTGTACCCGTCACTAGAAAGCTTAAAACAACTGCAGGCACTACCAGTCGGTACAGACTAATTCCACAGCCGCGCAGGGCAATTAATTCACTATCGCTCGACAAGCGGCTATAGGTCATCAGAGTTGCCAACAGAGTTGACATAGGGAAGGCGTAGACTACAAACTCTGGCAACTTTAAAAGCAAGACCTGAACCGCCATCGCCAGGGGTAGCCCTAGTTCAGTCATCTTACGAATTAAATCAAATAAGGAACCGATCGCCACCCCAATGGATGAAAACGCCCCCACGCCAAACAAAAAGGGAGGAATTAATTCCGTCGCAATGTAGCGATCCATCACGGGTAATCCAGCGATCAACCCTTGAAACGGATACAACCAAGATTGGAAGGACTTAGAGAGACTGAAAGTCATAGGAAATTTAAGTGACGCGACCCATTTAGAGGCTATGAGCAACGGGGAGCGTGAGGTGGCAGAATGCCCGACCGCCAACCCAAAGAGATTGGAAAGTCTCATTCTATCGTTGACCGGTTCCAGGATGAGCGTTCTCTACCTCACCGAAAGGGACGTTTCCAACAGCCTCTAACGCTGAAAGTTATCCCCTAAGTAATACTGTCGCACTAAAGGATTGTTATAGAGTTCTTCCGCACTCCCAGAAGCTAGAATCTCTCCATCTCGCATGATGTAGGCTCGATCTGTAATCGCCAGGGTTTCTCGCACATTATGATCGGTGATCAAAATACCCATATTTCGATCCCGCAAGTGGCTCACAATATCTTGAATTTCTGAAACGGCAATCGGATCAACCCCGGCAAAGGGTTCATCTAAGAGCAGAAATTTCGGGCCATTACGTCCAGCCGCCAAAGCCCTAGCAATTTCCGTACGTCTACGCTCTCCTCCAGACACTTGGATGCCTTGAGTCTTTGCCACCTTCTCTAGACGAAACTCCTGTAATAGTTGCCGCAATCGTTTCTGCTGCTCACCTTGAGGCACTTGGGTTTGTTCCAACACCAGCAGAATATTATCTTGAACACTCAGGTGGCGGAAAATACTCGGTTCCTGGGCCAGGTAACCAATCCCCAGGCGAGCACGCTGATGCATGGGCAACTCGGTAATATCTAACTCATTGAGTCGAACAGTACCTTGATTCGGTTTCTCTAACCCAGTGGCCATGTAGAAAGTCGTAGTTTTACCCGCTCCATTGGGGCCTAGAAGCCCTACCACTTCCCCTTGAGCAACTGACAGGCTGACGCGACTCACAATGACGCGCTTGCCGTAGGACTTTTGAACATTTTCCAAGGCAAGCTTCAAAAGACTACTCCCAATCCAATTCAGTATAAAAAAACGTGTCTGATTACAATTTTAGTTTAATCAACACACTTCCTCCTTAAGGTGGGGAACTGGGAGATGGTTCGGCAGTAGAAGTAGGACTAGGACTAGGACTGGGTTCGGTAATAATGTAGGTTGACTCAACTTGCCGATTGGATGGAGGTAGTGCGACAAAGCGCCCTTCGTCAATCAGATAGGTAATCGTTTCTCCCCGCAGGCTATTGCCCTGCTGCAAGACATAGACATTGCCACTCAGCACAATGCGTCGTTCTCGACTGAAGTATTGGGCTTGAGCAGCAGTAGCCTGAATTTGTCGGGCCGGATAGTTGATTTGCACATTCCCGCGAGCTGTGACTACTCCTGTTTTGGAGTTAGCCTCCTGAATATCGGCCCGTAAGGTCAAAGATCGAGTCTCATTAATTGCCTGAGCCTTGGTTTCATTGGCTGCGATCGCCAAAATACCCGTTCCCAGCCCTAAACTGACCGGAACCAGCAGGGCAAATCCAAGCCGAGCAATTAACAAACGTGGTAATTGGAAGAAGCGCACCATGGCAAGTAGAGCATTGGCTCAACGCAGTGAACATAGCGATTGTACAGAGTTGTGGACGGTTTTCACGGCCTAGAAGTTTCGCACACCAACTTAATTGGGTGTTGGTAAGGGAGAGGGGGTAGGAACAGGCGTAGCAGTAGGAGTAGGAACCGTGGGAGTAGGAGCAGTGGGAGTAGGAGCAACTGGATTAGTTGCAGGAGGGCTGGCAGGTGCTTTGCCCGGTGTAGTCGCTGGGGTATTCCCTGCAAGTTGATTGATTTGGTCTTTGTACTGGGCAGGGGCCAGGGCAACGGCTGTGGTGAACAGAGGCTTGGCGGCTTCGGCCTTGCCCTGTTCCTTGAGCACCATTGCCTTAGCTAAGATCGGACGGAAATCTTGGGGATTGGCTTTGGCTGATTCGTCGTAGACGGCGATCGCTTCCTCGTAGCGTTTCTCCGTCGCATAAATCCTGCCTAAGAGAATCTGCACTGAAATAACGTCAACACTTCCAGCTTGAATTTGATTGGCTTGAGGCGCAGTTTTTAGGGTTTCCTGGAGGAGTCCAATCGCCGCTTCTGGGCGTTTCTGCTCCAGGAACAGGTCAACCAACCCTTGCAGGGCATTCAACTCGCCAGGTTTAGCCGTAAGAATGGTGCGGTAGGCTTGGGCAGCCCCTTCGCGATCACCCACATATTGCTTAGCCTGAGCTAGCAAGACCCCAAACCTCGACTCGTTGGTATTGAGTTTCGTTAACTTCTCTAAAGGCTCGATCGCCCCCTTAATATCTCGCAGTTTCAGCCGAGCATCGACCAACCCCCGCAAAGCCGTCTGATTTTCTGGCTCCCGCTGCAAAACCAACTCATAGCCACGGGCTTGGGCTTTTAGCTCTGCATCTTGAGCAGCAGGGGTGGCGGTTCCGGTGGGGCTAGGCGTAGCACCACCAGGGTCTTCCCCGGTTCTAAAGGCACTGGTCAACAGCGGAATCATAGAAAACCCGACAAAAGCTAGCACCGCTAGAATCAGCACGACATTAATAATCCAGCGATTGGGCTTTTCCGACACACTATTGCCTTGAACTCTTATGCCATTATCAACCACACCTGCTGTTTTGCTCCCTTTTCCCTAGAGGGTTCGTGAAAAATCGCAGAAAATTTGCGGATCAAACGATAGCACAATAGCATTAGTAAGATAAGCAGACTGATGCAAATCCGCCTCCAGACTGTCTAAAAGCCCATGAATTCCTCTCTAAATCGCCCTTCTAAACCCCCTGAGCCTCTTTCCCCTAAGGCTCCTGAGCAGATTGATAAAATGACACCTGAATTAGCTGTGCCACCCAATCCTCCTAAGCCGGTAGATGAAAATTCCATAGATGGAAGTCCCACGGATGCTAGCTCAGACTTTTCCCTTGAGTCTGGACGGCATCAACCCATCCCGCCACCCAGCGAATCGATGCAGTACCGAGCGATCGGCCTGATTCGAGGACGTTATACTTCGTCGTCAGAGCAATTTACAAAAGGTAACCTGGTGAGCAGTGATGGAACCGTGATTGACGCGGTTCTCTTAGGTCGGGTCATGAGTCTCGTGAAAAAGCACCTGGATCTAGAACAAGAACATTTATGGGTGGTTTACCCCCGCACTAGAGAGAGCGACCCAGTTTTGCATGCCCAAATTGTGGGTGTTTGGGAACCAGAGAAACTCAACAAAGCCGACCAGGATGCTAGCATCCCCCTAGGAGAAGCCCCAGAGACCTCTGCAGGTCTAGCTGAACCAAACCCAACTCCAGAGTTTGAAGATGGCTATTTCTCAATTCGGGGTGAAGTCATCTACTACTCTCCGGAAGATCGCCAAGCCGTTGTAAAAATCCGGCAGGCTCCCCGCAAGGATGCGAGTCAAGAGAAAGCCCAAGAAAAGGCGTTTAAGTTGCATCTTCATGGAACTTTGGTAGGTAAGGTGCTGGGTCATTTCTGGGAATTAAATGTCCAACGGCAAGGTGATAAGTTGGTGATTCAAGAGGGGCGTGTGATCGGCATCATGCCTCCTAGGAAGAAACCACCGCAACAACGCAGAGAGTTCCGCAAAGGTGATTACACGCCCAAGCGGAATTGGGAAGCTTCCCGTCCCTCTCGACCTAAGACGGGAGCACCTTCATCCCCAGCCGCTCCACCCACCCGGAAAACCCCGCTCCCGAAACCAGTTAAGCGCATCCGCACAGATGAGAGCAAGGGTGCTTAGATAGCAGGTGTCAGGTGTCAGGTGTCAGG
>JAYKHH010000029.1:0-9444 GCA_035285265.1 Leptolyngbyaceae cyanobacterium
CTGTTCCGTCCGCACCAACGCAGTGTTAGGTGGCTGACCAATTTGCAGAAATGCAATACTCATACAGTGCCTTATTGCAGTTGCGTTTTCTAATGATTTCTGACTGAATATCTGAATAACCAAGAAAGCGCATGGAAGTGGAAAGTAATGATGCTGTATCAACCATATTTCCGAAAAAGGTTGAATTTCCTACTATGTAATGTAGTTCTGCTTTATCTTGCAAAACAGATCTCATTGAACTTAGATGCAAGTGCATATCATGGAAATACTTCAACACATAAATAGACAGAAGCTGAGCATTCTTTCCATTGGATATTTTTATTCTTTCTACAGTGGAGAAGACTTCCTCTGGTAGGTTCTCTTCCTGTATTCGCCAAGAAAGGAGCCGACTAGTTGCGATGCCCCATGTTCCACCAATTGCCAACCAATCTAGCTCACCTGCTTCTTTTGCTTCATTTAAGAACTTTGTCCAATACATGTAGGGAAGCAGTTCGCGAATATAACTTATTCGATTTGGATAAGGAGGTGAGGTTATCACCTTATTGACTTTTATATCTTCTAAGCTAGTAATGTTACGAGCATCCATCTTCATTATTCTGGTATCACCCGGAATCTCAATTTCAGCATTTTTTAAGATAAAATCGAGAATGCTTAAGAAAAGCTCTTCAACATATTCAATCTCGAAATGAGTTACTTGGTCATTAAATGACATGGAAACATGATTAAATGCTGCCGAGGAAGTTTCAATGACTAAGCGACAAAAAGCAACCCAGACTAAACTATAATCACTATCTTCTGCTGGCTCTCCAAATTGATTCACTAGAGCCGTTCTCAAGGCAGCAAGAATTTTAAGTGTTTGCTTAGACCACCATCTTTCGATATTAAATATCTGGGGAACCCAATGCTCTTGTTGAATTATGGTTTTGTGTTCTGCTAAAACCTTTTGTACTTGAGATTGAATATCAGCTAAGTGCTTCGCAGAGTAGTTCCGACATTTAACCTTGCCGAGCCAAATTAGAAAAGGATTAACATCGAACGTAATCGCTCTATATCCTTTTTCAGCGGCAACGAGTCCCGTTGTAGCCGTACCAGAGAAAGGATCGAGGATAACTGCGTTCTGTTGAGCAGGGATAAGAAGCTTTTCAACCAATTTCACCCCGTATGCTGGTGTAAGGCGCAACCATCCATGTCTTCCAAGATTGCGGTTTGCTTTGAAAGTATATTCAGATTGTTGTCTAGCAGCAACAGCCATCAGTTTGCACTTAGTAACGCTTCCAGAGTATCGTAAACTTCGCTCTTAATTTGCTCGGAGTTGCGACGAAAGAAATCTGCTAAATCATAGCCTAAAACTTCTCGGCAAAAAACAAATAACGATGTTTGGTTAGTGCCTGCCGTGGTTCCAATAATTATTCCTCCACGGCTATTTCGGTATCGTAGAACTAAATCTGCATCAATTTGTGAGGAGAAAATAGCAAAAACTGGCAAGTATCCATTAGCCCATGCAACAGCAATATTATCGATGTCTGCATTTTGCCTTTTACTATCTTTGCTTTTATAACCTTGTCGAACTTCAAATACTGCCCCCCTTGCTGGGTTAGGCACCATCAAAGATGTACTGTAATTAGCTATCCACTGAACCACTCTTGCTTTCACTTCGGAGTTTTGAATTGCATCAAGTTCTAATCGAGCATCCAATGACAATGTTTTATCTTTATCATTTTTCGTTTTAGCAATATAAGACCAGGTTGCATTGCGAGGATCTTCGTATCCTGCACTATCTATCACAATCTGCCTAAATAAATTTTCGCAACCCTTTCCAACTTGGCGATAAACCGAAGTCATACCGCCAGCAGCCTTGTGTGCAGCATACATTAAATCTGAGTTCAGACCGATCCAGGAATAAAATGGATCTGCACCGTAAAGTGAAAGAAATCCGTCTAAATTAAGCCCTTCCTCTCTGTTACCTAAGCCAAATTTTGGCTTATATCGCCTACAAACTTTGATGGGGTCTAAGAATCTTTTGAGGTACAGGTTTTCGTCAGTCACAATGAGTTCTGAACTTTTTGCTGGACAACCAAGTATATCGCTAACACAGGCTCAACTAATTCACCGATAACTTAGCAGTACTGTCCCTACCAGTAACCTAAGCCACCTAACTATTGATTAGAGAGAATCCATCTGCCTAATCCCCCTATAAGGGCGATTAGGTGGAAATATTTCAGCCTAATTCCTAGATTCAGGGTGATTAGGTAGAAACTTGTCAGCCTAATCCTCTATATCGGGAGATTAGGTTGACAGGTTTCAGGATAACCACCGCTTCAATTTGTACCCTTAATTCGTTATTTTCTATTCGTAATTTTGTTTTTGTTATGGGTGGCATTATTCTGTGCAGTCGTCTGAGCCGCCTCCCAAGAAGTTGCTGGATCAAGTTCGTGATGCTGTCCGTCTAAAGCATTACTCGTATGGCGATTTTGTTTTGATATCGGCAAGTTTTGCAGTTGCCTTGGGATGACCGAATTGAGGCGATTCGGCCAAAACGCTCTCAGTCATTGCCAACCGTGCTGACTCCTGAGGAAATCAGGTTAGTGATTCAACAGATGTCAGGGGTGCATCAATTGATGGTGCAGTGGCTCTATGGCAGTGGGCTAAGGCTGAGGGAGGAGATCGCTATTTCTCGTATTTGAAATAAGAGCGATCGCCCTTGAGTTGAGAGCGTGCGATCTCTACTGAGGCATAAGGAAGATAGCAATCTCAGCCAATAGGAATAGTACAATCGCCCTTCTGATCCCACTGAGAACAAAACCTATGCAGAAAGTTTAGAAGGTTTCGGCAAGATTTAGAATGAGTTGAAAGACTCCACTTGCCGTGAAAGGAGAGTAACCGATGTTTGGATTTGATCGCATCACCTTTGATCGCAACATCATGGCGGGACAAGCTTGTATTCGCGGAATGCGAGTGCCTGTATCACTCGTTTTGAATTTGGTTGCGAATGGGATGTCAACGCCTGAAATTATTGCGGAGTACCCTGACTTAGAACCAGAGGATATTCAGCAGTCACTCCAGTATGCAGCTTGGCTGGCCAATGAGCAGGTCTATCGGTTCCCAGTGCCTACTGCCTCATGAAATTTTTAGCGGATATGGGGGTATCACTATTTACGGTAGCTTGGTTGCGGGAAGCGGGTCACGATGCGGTGCATTTGCGTGAAGAAGGGCTACAACGACTACCTGATAAAGAGATTTTACTGAAAGCCCGTCAGGAAGATCGAATTATCCTGACCATGGATTTAGATTTTGGCACGTTGCTGGCCATGAATCAGGAACCCTTTCCTAGCGTCATTTTGTTCCGTCTCAAGGA
Source organism: Leptolyngbyaceae cyanobacterium (assembly GCA_035285265.1). Taxonomy (GTDB): domain Bacteria; phylum Cyanobacteriota; class Cyanobacteriia; order JARCMD01; family JARCMD01; genus JAYKHH01. Next base: position 3,356 of record JAYKHH010000029.1, read on the forward strand.
CGAGCGATCGCGGATGGTGAATCAGCGATTAGCAGTGCTTTTATCACAATGTGTTGAGGTGCTAGAAACTGGGGCACTTATTTCAGTGAGTGACGAAGCGTTTCGGGTGAGGAGTTTGCCGATATGAAGCAGGCGATCGCCCTCACAGCAAGCTGCTCACTACCGATGCTCTCCCTAGATGTGCCAGCGATCGCCTTTTATTGATACAACCTGGCAAAGAAAAATTATTGCGATCTCGTTTCAGCAATGTTTTCCTTGGCAAGAAAAACATTGGTTTGTTGTGCCGCATCCATCAAACGCTGATCATTGGTTGCCAATGGCAGACCAAGACGAATCGCTAACTCTAGATACGCTGCATCATAGGCAGCAATACTATATTTACGTCCAAGTCCTAAAATAGAGTGCAGTATTTCTGGGTAGATCGCAGAATCTATTGCAATAGGGAGTTGATGGATGAGAGCGATCGCGGTTTCGACTTCTGTTAGTGAAATGCGCTGACGACGCTCCGCAACTAGAAAAACATTGATCAGTTCCAATGACCAGATAGTTGGAACAATCGCTTCAATGGGGCGATCTGTGGAAGTGAGCAGATCTAAAATTGCCTCTGCATACTCATCTGTTTCATCGGGCAAACACCAGCTAATTGCTACAGAGCAATCTAAAATAAATTGCTTCAAAATCTCCGTCCCTCTTCAATTAGTTCACGAAGGGGAGGATTCTTCCAAGCAATTTGCTTCCGTAATGCCCGAAGTTTTGTTGCTACTTGAGGCAATTTTTCCCTGGTTGCAACCTGGTTCAAAATTTCTTTGACCTCAAGTTCCACAGTATGGTTGTGACGCAATGCCCTTGTTTCTAATACTTGCAATACACTTGCATCAAGATTTTCAATCACGATTTTGTTCATGGATTTCTCCTGAAATCATGTATAAACCCTATAGGAAATCAACACAACCCTTTGGAACTTTTAGCCCACTATAATTTTATACCTATACCTTATTTTGCCTTCAAAATAGCGTTCCCTGTGCCTGGAGTAATCACCCAATCCCTTGCAGGCGATCATGGATTGATAAAAGCGATCGCCCTCACAGCAAACTGCTCACTACCGATTCTCTACCTAGATGTGCCAGCGATCGCCGATAGGAAGCGTGCGATCGCATCTATAATCAATTGCTTCCTCCGTCTCACACCTCTGAACGCAATGCGGAATAGGGATCATCGGGGCCATAGAACTATGAGAACTTCAAGCAAGCTGAATGATTTTGTTGAGGCGATCGCACACTTGTAAAAACAAGTCCTGATTAAGTTTACCTAGGGGATGGGGTTTCGCATCACGCATCCTCCAATCAAAGGATTTGGGCTGATGGCAAAGCACGTAACTAGTTTTGGAACCTCTACGCCCCGATGCCTTACCGATTGCCACCGCAAAAGGATTGTCAGCGTTATATTCTGCCGTGGTCATGGGTAAACCAATCACCAGGGAAGTTTTATGGTTAAAAATGCCTGGAGACAGCACTAAGAAGGGATGAACATCTCGCATTTCTTGCCCAACTTGAGGATTACAATCGATCCAGATCAGATCTTGGCGATCGGGTATCCATAGGCTGGCTGGCTTTACCATTGCTCCGCGCCTAGTCTTTGCGTTGTTTGCATGACCTCACCCCCGTGTAGTTCAGGGTTAAACTTTTCTAAAAGTTGCTCTAAGGTCAACGGTTCATTAACGGGTGTAATGATCACTTGACCCTCGAATACAGAAATCCGAACTCGTTGATCGACGTGTAAATTAGCAGCACGGGCGATCGCTGCAGGTAATCGGACTCCTAAGCTATTACCCCATGTTTTGAGATCGAGTACTACTTCGGTCATCATCTCAACCTAGCATTTACATGTTTAAACATAAGTATAAACATTGAGGCAATTATGGTCAATTGACTAGCATGGGCCAAGGCAGGTCATAAAACGCTCGCACCCTAGAACCCAAACTTCCCAAAACCCTGCTCTCTTCATAAAGGGCTGAATCATGCAACCTCAACCGAGATAGATGAAAATGACACCCGCGCATTTTTGCCGTTGCACTCCGTAAACTACCATGCAAGCCATAGAATAAAGAAACCAAACCCAAGACTGAAGCAGGTAAATATGGCAGTTAAAAAAGGTGATCTGGTGCGGGCAGTTCGAGAAAAACTAGAAAATAGCCTAGAAGCTCAGGCGAGTGATCCTCGCTTTCCTCCCTATTTATTTGAAACAAAAGGAGAAGTCGTAGATTTGCGCGATGACTATGCCCTAGTCAAGTTTGGTCAAGTGCCCACCCCCAATATCTGGCTAAGAGCCGATCAATTGGAAAAATTCGAGTAGCCCTGTAGACCTCTGAGTTTAGGTCAACCTAAGGCTGCACCTGGTAGGAGAAATCGTAACCATGACGAGCACAGCCCAGCGCATAACTTTAGAGGAAGATCTAACCTACGATGACGGCACAGACACCTAGGCAAGCCCATGAAGCCTCGTGCAACTCTGATTCAGCCACTAGCTGCCCTTCTCAACCATGGACTTGACTATTGGCACAGGGTGAGTAACCCTATTCGATCTCCAGAGTATCAACAATGGCGGCAGCGTTTTCTGCGGCAGCGTCTCAGGTTAGTGCTATGGCTTGCCATCCTGGGCTATGCAACCTTTATCGTTTTGGAACTGATTCACATTGCCGGGAATCCTGCCAAATTGCAAAACCACTGGCTCGTGCTGGCAGCGATCGTGGAACTTTGCTTATTTACAAGTTTAAGGCTCCTTAAAACACCGATAGGCCAGCGTTATCCCGGCGCAATTCTCTTGGCTGCTTCTTGGTCAATCACCTTAATGGAGCAGGTCTGGGCAACCTTGAGGGGTGTATCATTTCTGGGCATTTTTGCCTGGACTCTCGTGTTTCTGACCCAAGCAACTCTTATTCCAGTCCGATGGCCCCTTCATTTAATCTCACAACTGGGAGTTTTTGCTTACTACGGAGTCGTGAATACGGCCTTAGGTCTCAAAGCAGCAACAACCAGTGAGTCTTTAGATAGCCAATATGGACTGTACTTGTTTTGGTTCTGTCTCATTTCCAATTTAGGTGTTTATCTTTACGAGCGCCTTCAACAAAACGAATTTGAATCCCGACTGAAACTCCAAGCGGAGCAGGACAAGTCCGAGCGCTTACTACTCAACATTCTGCCCGCCTCTATCGCCTCCCAACTCAAGCAAGATCAAATCACCATTGCCGATCATTTTCCAGAAGTCTCTGTCTTATTCGCTGATATCGTAGGGTTTACCGAGCTTTCCACCCACTTTTCACCCATTGAACTCGTCAACTTGCTCAATCAAATCTTCTCCACCTTTGATCATTTAGCTGAAAAGCACGGTCTAGAAAAAATCAAAACGATTGGAGATGCTTACATGGTCGTGGGTGGATTGCCCCTGCCTCGCCCCGATCATGCCACCGCGATCGCCGATATGGCCTTAGATATGCAGCAGGCATTGACAGAATTCAACTACACCCAGGGACAAGCCTTTAGGATTCGCATTGGCATCAATACTGGCCCCGTGGTAGCTGGGGTAATTGGTATCAAGAAGTTTATTTATGATCTCTGGGGCGACACCGTGAACATTGCCAGTCGCATGGAATCCCACGGTGTCGCAGATTGTATTCAGGTTACAGATATCACCTATGCATACTTGCACAAGCAGTATCAATTGGAATCGCGTGGCAGCATCTCCATCAAAGGTAAAGGAGAAATGGTTACTTATTTCCTGAAAGGTAGAAAATAAAAGTTATGGCGTTGCACTGATGGTGCTTTAGCGTGCATCCGATAACCCGATTTAGCCGATGTTGCGCGGACCAAATTGGACTTTTGGGAGGGTTTGGCGACGTAAAACCCTCCCAAAAAGCCCTTAGGACTTACGCAGTTGGGGATTTTTGAAGGGCTACCGCCCTTCAAAAATCCCCAAAGACCCTCTTAATTCATGACAACTGCGTAAGTCCTAGCCCTTTTATTGACCTTGTGTTTGTTTAGCGATCGCGGGACATAATCAGCAATTGAACCAGTTGCAGAACCGCGTAGAGAGCCGTTGCTACATAGGTCCAGGCGGCTGCTTGTAGCACTGCTTTGGCTGCTGGTTTTTCCTCACCTTGCAAAATACCTAGCTCATCTATAAGCTTCAAGGCTCGCCGAGAAGCATCAAATTCAACCGGGAGAGTCACCAGATGGAAGCCAATTACCGCAACAAACAGCGCAATTCCAAGATTAATGAACAGTGCAGAAATAGTCCCCATCGAGTTGAGGAAAATTCCAAGTACCACCAACATTGGCCCCATTTGTGATCCTAGATTCGCAGCGGGGACTAGGGATGCCCGCACATTCATGAACGCATACCCCCGCTTGTCTTGGAGCACATGACCACATTCATGGGCTGCCACTGCTGCCGCCGCTAAAGAGCTTGAGTTATAGATCCCTTGAGACAACCGCACTGCTTTAGCTGTGGGATCATAGTGATCCGTCAACTCCCCTGCGACTGGCTCTACTCTGATGTCTGCAATCCCCATCTTTGACAAAATTGCATGGGCCACCTGAGAACCTGTCATCCCCAGTCTGGAGGACACTTGAGAATAACGTTCATAGGTTCCTTTCACTTGACTTTGCGCCCAGAGCATCAATAACACGCCTGGGATTAGCATGAGATACGACCAATGGAAAAACATTTAAAAGTTACTCCTTCAGAATCAAAGCTAGGGAACCTCGAAAAATTCAAATCCTTTTCTGTAAAAGAACGAGTTTGGGGGGTTGGGGGCGGCAAGTCGCCCCCAACCCTCGATGAATCGAGGTGCCCGCTATAAATTTAATTTAATTCGCTTAATTGGCTTTTGGGAGAATAGGCAGAAAAGCGATCGGTCGGATCCGTTTCGGGGGTTAGGTCGCGCTTGGAACTACTTTCAAGGTTGCTGAAATGATTGAGATCAGGCTCAGGAACGTTAAAAAGCCTACAGCATCTAATAGGGTAGTTAATAAAGGCCCACTAATTAATGCAGGATCAAGATTTAATTGTTTTAAACCCATTGGCAATAGCGTTCCTAAGGTGGCGGCAACGAGCACATTGGCAGCCATCACGGTTCCCGCAACTAAGGCAACCCACCGTTCTTGAGGCGCAGACCAAATTAAGGAAAGAATGGCTAAGGATAAGCCTAGAGCCAGGGCGGTTCCCAATCCTGCCATCAGTTCCTTTCGTAAAATCTCCGCTGTATCCTTGGGCGTGACTTCGCCAATGCCCAGCCCCCGCACAGTGACGGATAAAGCCTGAATGGCTACATTTCCACTGGCATTCGACAAAATTGGCATGATCACCGCTAAAACCGGAACCAGGGAAATCACCTTTTGAAAGGGTGCGATCGCACTCGCTGCCCCGATATACAACCCAATATTGCCGATCAGCCAAGGTAGACGCTTCTGCAGCGTAATGTGGGGAGCGCAAAGGGCAGCTTCATCCCCCCCGCTGACCCCCGCCAGTTTCTGCATATCCTCGGTGGCTTCTTCTTCCAAAATATCCACCATGTCATCAAAGGTAACGATGCCCACCAAGCGATCTTCCCGGTCTACAACCGGAAGTGCGAGCAAGTCATAGCGCTTCATGATTTGGGCCACTTCTTCCTGGGGCATTTCGGTGCGAGCCTTAATGACGCGATCGCTCGCAATATCCCGAATCAAGGCTTCTGGAATCGAAAACAATAATTGCCGCAGAGAAATTACACTGACCAGTTTACGGTTGTTATCGGTGACGTAGGCATAATAAATCGTCTCTTTATCCCGGTCACTCTGGCGAATTTTGCTCAAAGCCTCACCGACGGTCAATCCTTCCTTCAGCCGTACATACTCGGTCGTCATTACCCGACCCGCCGTGGCCTCTGGATAACCGAGACTCGTAGCCGTGGCCTGTCGCTCTGCAGGGCTGAGTTGCTGCAATATTTGTTTGACGACCTTCGCAGGCAGTTCATCCAGGAGTTCAGCCCGGTCATCCGGTCGCATGGATTCAATAATGTGACACACATGGGTGTCATGGAGGGAGCCAATCAG
>JAYKHH010000030.1:0-3853 GCA_035285265.1 Leptolyngbyaceae cyanobacterium
CAAGCCTCCTAAAACCATTGCACCAGCGGCACTTCAAGATGTGCCGCCCTCCCACTGGGCTTACAACTCGATTCAAACCGTCCTCCGTCATGGGGTGATGACGGGCTATCGGGAAGGTCGCTTTTTCCCCGATCAACGGGTCACACGGGCAGAGGCATTTTCCATTTTTGCCCAATCCTATGGCGTGTTCCAGTTTCCAGAGGAAACAGTGACTGCGATTCTTACCAAATACCCGGATGCCAAGGAGGTTCCTAGCTGGGCACGCAAATCTTTAGCCACCGCCCTATACGAAGGATTTATCAACACCGAGCCTGCCAATCAAATCCGTCCCCTCCAACCTATGACACGGGGCGATATGGCCTATGCTCTCAGCAAATATTTAGATATCCAAGGACAAACCACAGGATTTCTGCAGGGTAGGTAGGGTTTGTGAAAGGTAAATAGGATGTGTTGTGCGGTAGCCGTAACGCATCCTGGGGATTTTATTTTCGCGCAAGTCCCTTGTATCTTGAAATTCAGGTAACCCGTCCCACCTCTAGCCTTTTCAAAAAGGGGAATTAGCAAAAGGGGCATCTGTTTAGACAGATGCCCCTTTTGCTGGCAGTTAATCGCTGATGGATCACGAATGAGTTGACCAATTACTTATGAATTGCTGGGGTTATGGCCGATTTCAGTCATGCCTTCCATAGGTAACCCAACTTGAGCGGCAGCACGGCTAACCATTCTTTCTTGGCGGTTTTTCTGAACGTGCTGATGGCGGCTTGCTAAAGCTCTGGCTTGATCTTGAGTAGACATAATCTTAACTCTCCCTGGGTTTGAATAAGGTTTGATTTGCTTATCGCGTTCACATAATTAATATAACAGGAAAATCCGTATCATAAACTACCGTTTTGCATATTTTACAAAAGTTTACAAAATACTTTACGTCTTTAAGCGTCAAGCCAACTGATGGGATCATGGCTATCTGGCTCTGAATCAGAGTGAGGCGTAACGTTTGATGAGAAAATTTAAAGATTGAGTTAAAGGCTGGCTTTTGTACTATTGAAATGCCAATCTCTAGCTCAGGAAGATTTTAGGCAGGTTACAGGCCGTTCGCTCGTTAGATTTAAGGGGATTTTGTCATGAGTGCAGCAGTTGATCCAGTTCAGGTAATGAAGCAAGAAGTTGCCAAGGCTGCAGCTTCCCGTGTGCATTCAGGCAGCATTGTGGGGTTGGGGTCGGGGTCAACCGCAGCCTTGATGATTCAATATTTGGGCGATCGCCTGAAGTCAGGGGAACTCCAGGATATCAAAGGGGTTCCCACATCTTTTCAATCTTCGGTATTGGCAAAACAGTACGGTATTCCCCTAGTTACCCTGGATGATATTGACCATATTGATGTGGCGATCGATGGCGCGGATGAGGTTGATCCCCAACACAACTTGATTAAAGGTGGGGGAGCTGCCCACACCCGCGAGAAGATTGTAGATTCCCTAGCTGAGCTGTTTATTGTCGTCGTTGATAGCTCCAAGTTAGTAGATCGCCTGGGATCAACCTTTAAAGTTCCCGTGGAAGTATTGCCGATGGCAATTACTCCGGTGATGCGGGCGATCGCTAAACTGGGTGGCCAACCGGAACTGCGAATGGCAGTTAAAAAAGCAGGCCCCGTAATTACCGACCAAGGCAACATGGTGCTGGATGTGAAGTTTGACCGCATTGACGATCCCGCTGACATGGAAAAGACGCTGAACAACATCCCAGGAGTTTTAGAAAATGGCATTTTTGTCGGAGTTACCGATCTTGTGCTGGTGGGCGAGGTCAAGGACGGTCAAGCGTTGGTGAGAGAAGCGTGAGCACCACCTTACCCCCTTGGATTTTGCTCGATCCCCTGCTAAAAAGCTGGCTGATTGAGGATGTGGGCCGGGGCGATCGCACCACCCAAAGTCTCATCAACCCAGCGATGCAGCGGGGGGAAGCCCATTGGGTCATTAAAGAGACAGGGGTGATTGCCGGATTACCCCTGGCAGCACGAGTCTTCGAGTTACTGGATTCCCAGACGCACCTAGTTGCCCAAGTCCTAGAAGGACAGAAATGCGAAGTTGGACAAATCGTTGCTCTCTTGACTGGTTCCTTTGATGCGCTATTAACCGGAGAACGGGTTGCCTTGAATCTGGTCATGCGCCTGAGCGGCATTGCCACGATGACCCGCAAGTATGCGGAGCAAATTGCGGACTTGCCTGCTCGACTGGTGGATACCCGCAAAACGACTCCCGGCCTGAGGCTGCTGGAAAAGTATGCCTCTCAGGTGGGCGGTGCTGTTAACCATCGGATGGGTTTAGATGATGCGGTGATGATTAAAGATAATCACATTGCGGCAGCGGGTGGCATTGGAGCAGCGATCGCCCAAGTTCGAGCAAGTATCCCCTATCCTTTAACGATTGAAGTGGAAACCGAAAGTCTAGATCAAGTCCAAGAGGCACTCCACCATCAAGCGGACATTATTATGCTGGATAATATGCCCCTAGAGTTAATGCGCCAAGCCGTCCAGGTGATTCGCCAGAGCCATAACCGGATTAAAATCGAAGCCTCCGGTAATATTACGCTGCAAACAATTCGTGCCGTAGCCGAAACGGGGGTGGATTTTATTTCTACCAGTGCCCCAATCACGCGATCGACTTGGCTCGATTTGAGTATGAGGATGAGGTAGGGATCAGTATTGGTTGCCCTGTAATGCAGTGTTAGGATGACAGCAGAGCAAGAGGAGCAATCACCGTGACCTTAACGACTGTGAAATGGACAGTTGAAGATTATCACTCCATGATTGCGGCTGGAATTTTGGCAGGGCGACCTGTTGAGTTGCTCAATGGAGAAATTGTTGAGATGGCACCAGAGGGAGAACCCCACGCTTATTCCAGTGATGAAGCTGGGGAGTACCTGATGTATCTGTTGGGCGATCGCGCCAAGGTTCGACAAGCAAAGCCGATTACCTTACCCCAGAGTAACTCCGAGCCAGAACCTGATATTGCGATTGTGCAACGTCTGGGACGGGATTATCGAGAACATCATCCCTACCCAGAAAATATTTTTTGGCTGGTTGAGTATTCTCAAACTAGCCTGACTAAAGATTTAGAGATTAAGACTAAGGTTTACGCTGCCGCAGGTATTCCAGAGTATTGGGTGATTAATTTACGAACGACCCAACTCATGGTGTTTCGAGTGCCTACCCATGACGGCTATTTGTCCCAGGAGATCCTGACCGCAGGTCACATTTACCCATCAGCCTTTCCTGATCTAGCAATTTCTGTAGAACGACTATTAGGGGCTTAGGTAATAGATCCCTTTCCAGTTAATTTGCAAAAGGTTTAATGAGCAGAGTTCCTGGTCGCTAACCAACGCTCAAACGATCGCTGACTTTCACTGCTTCGTCTACCTGCTAATAATCCTTCAATACCAATGTGCTCGTCCAGAGCAGTCCATTCAATGGCATAGCCCTCACCCAGTAATTGCCAGTTTTGCCGCTCCTCAGTTGAGGCATTGAGTAAACGAGGATACCAATTTAGAGGAATACTTAAACTGCGACCGTCCGCCAAGTCCACAATCAGTTTCTCATCTGTGACCATGACTTGATTTGCGATTGGGTCTATCTCAAGTATCAAAGTAGTCATACCAAGCCTCTAAAAGCACTATTTGATATTCTTCCACCAGCCTAGCAATTTGATTCAGCTCGTGTTCTTTAAAGCCTCGATTCTTTTCTAGTGAAACAGGATCAAGCCAAAACTTAGCAATTTGTCGATCCCGCTTAATGTGAATATGGGCAGGTTCCCCCTGATCAGAACTAAAAAAAATAAAGCCATAAGGGCCAACTTGCAGAACC
>JAYKHH010000031.1:0-10717 GCA_035285265.1 Leptolyngbyaceae cyanobacterium
GAATTGGTGACCCGTGAAGTCTCCCTGGGAGATTTCGTGCTGACCTGTGGAGAAATCCCTGCCTTGGCACTCCTAAACGGTGTCATCCGTCTGTTGCCTGGAACCGTGGGCAAGGAAGAATCCCTCAAGCTAGAAAGTTTTGAGGCGGGACTATTAGACTATCCCCAATACACGCGCCCTGCAGAATTTCGAGGACTAAAAGTACCCGATGTGCTGCTGTCCGGGAACCATGCTGAGATCGCCCAATGGAGGCACGAGCAGCAGATTCAACGGACTCGCGATCGCCGTCCCGATCTCTACGCCCAGTGGCTCAAACAAATTGAGGCGGGTCCTCCTGAAGATTAACGTCTCGAACCCCGATAGAACCAACCTAAGACGTTGATATCGCCCCGCATCTTCTGGAGTTCTTGACGATGCCGTTGCGCTAGAGCTTGATACTCTTCACAATGGTGCTGAAAAACTTTCCGGTATTGAACTTCCCGATAAAAGTCGTGGGTAAAACGCAGCGATCTAAACACCTCGGCCTCGGTTGGCGGTACCGGAATCCACCAACGAAATTCATTTAATGCCATAGCTCAGACCTATCTCCTGGTACTTGCTGAGTCAGGTTCAAGAATCATGGATCTTGCAGAGGATAGAAGACCAGCCATGAATCCATAAACTTTCACCTAGATTTTCACAGTCTAACGAGCTTTACAGAGACAATGAAAGTTGAGCAGTTGGAAACAAGAGTACAGTGATAGACCATGGTTTATCCAGAAAATTTTCAGTCAGCCAAGCTTGGAGAATATGCCCATCAGCTCATCCAGCAACACTTCAAGCGATGTATGAAATTTGAGAAAGCTGTTTTGGATGATGAAGATCCCGAAGCGCTACACCAAATGCGGGTAGGGATGCGGCGACTGCGAACGGCACTTCAGATTGTTAGCCCAGCCTTAGACGTACCGACCTCTGCCAACCCAAAGTACATCCGTCGAATTGCCCAAGTTTTAGGAAGGGTCAGAGATGCGGATGTATTGAAGGCAGAATTAGAAACTCGCTATCGTCCCCAGTTAAGCAACCCAGAAGCCGATAAATTAGACCTCGTATTGAAGCATTTACGGCAACAAAGGAAAAAAGACTTCAAAAAACTCAAGAAAACTCTGAGTACATCGGCTTATCAAGATTTTAAGCAAGGCGACAAAACCTGGCTACAGCATCTCACCTATAAACCCGTAGCTGAGCTGCCGATTGGGTCGGTATTACCTGACCTGTTATTGCCCTTAATCAGTGAGCTACTCCTGCATCCAGGCTGGCTAGTTGGCTACAACACCCCTGATGATCCATCCCAATCCACACAATTTCAGCCCATAGCACAATTATTGGATCAGCAGGGCGAAGTGCTGCATAGCCTGCGGAAGCAGATGAAACAAGTCCGCTACCAAACTGAGTTCTTTGAGGAGTTCTATAGCCCGGACTATGCGGCCCAAGTGCAAGACTTCAAAGGCGTGCAGGAGCTACTGGGACAAATTCAAGACCATGCAGTGCTCAGCCACTTGTTAACCTCTCAGTTGGGTGGAGACTTGGAGGCTGAACTCCCAACCCTAGCCCATCAGTTTCAAGAGTCAAGCGCCAAGCTTTGGAAAGATTGGCAGCCGATTCAGCAGCGTTACTTGAACCCGGACTTTCGAGGTCGGTTGCGATCGCACGTGCTGACTCCCCTTGGCTCTACCCCTCAGATTTAGATAAGATTCAGATCAAGCCCACTGGCGGTGTCACTTGCATGTCTACCCCTCCTTCCAGTCGCTACCAAAGTCGATTGTTTAACTTCCTCTCGCAGCGCACTCGACGATGGGCAGATAGCTGCGATCGCGCCTTACGGCACCTGCAGGTAGCTGTAACTTGGGGGGTTCAAATTGCCCTCTATCCAGCCTATGTCATCTTTCAATCGACTCGCTTGGCAGGCAAACAACTCCAGCAAGCAGTTAAGCAAGGGTTACCCAAATTGCGGGGATCTGCCCCTACTCACCCTGATGACGATGCCACTCCATCGCCCGTAAATCCTGACACCCCTGTTCAGCAAGTATTACAAGCCACTCAACAGGTGGTCGTTCAGTCCCTAGATGCTCTGCTCCTGATCAGTTCCTCTTCAGTCATTGCCTACTTTCAGGACGTGCCGGAACCGCAGGAACTCACCCCGGTATCCTCTGGATTCACGACTCTTGCCACTTCTAGGCTAGCTACGGCAACCTTAGAAAAACCGCAGCAAGAAATTCAAGTTGAGCGAAACACCTCAAGCTCTGCAACCAGCTTGCCTGCTTTACAAGGCATTGCCTCGTTAGTTGCAACTCGCCGTTTGGTTCTTGTGACGAGTGAAAACCAGATTTTGGATATTTTGACCCCAGAACAACAAAAACAGATTCAGCAGCGCATGATCTGGGAGCTAGCCAGCTATTACCACAGGGTGCGATCGCTGCAGATTGCCCAACAACCCTTTACTGCCCGCATCCGACCTCCCGCAGCCCACACCCCTGTGCTTCCCTTCGTGCGTGGCATCTGGCAGTTGATGGCTTGGGTGCAGACAAGTTCTGTGGCGATCGCGATCAATCTGTTTCAAGAAGCTACTCTTGCTGAAAGTTCAACAGATGAGAGGATAGGGCCTCATTTGCCAGACATGCCCTTAACGCAACGGCAGGCGATCGCCCGCCACGGTCAGATCGCTCAGCGCTCGATCCTCGCTCAACTCACTCCCTACAAAGCCTTGAGCCTGCTCGATCGAAATGTAGCTGGATTAGAAACCCGTCAATTGCCCTCTTTGTTGATAGCAGCCCCTACCACCCTCGTCCATCACAGTCGGGAATGGATCGGGCAATTACATCCTGAGTCAGCTTTCCTGACCCCTGCACCTCCCCATTTACCTGCAACAGTTGTCAACCTTTTACAAGACCAAAGCCAGCGCCTTCAAGCCTTAATTCAGGCTGCTTTTAATTATTTTTTTAACAAAAGTCAAACTCAATTATCAGCAGGAAAGGATTGGGGAGGCGATCTCCCCTCTTCCCCGCTTCGCTCTCTGCCATTTAAGAGAGCAGCCACGGGGGAATTGTCCCTACCCTCTCTTCCCCCTTTTCCTCCCATCCAATCGAACCCTCTGTTCACTTACTTCGCCAAACTCCTATCCGTGAATCCATTCTCTGGTGACAAAAACCGTTCTACCGAGGAAGAAGAAGATCTCTGGCTGACGATGCACGATTTATTCGGTGAACCGGAATCATTAAGCAGTCTTGACCCTGACCCCGACCCTTGGGAACCCTCAACCCCCTATACCTTGAAGGGCAGCAATCAACCCATTGCCGCCCTCGGTAGCCACCATCGCCCTGCTCCCACTGCTCCTCTGTCCGTGTCTACAACTGGAGCAATCCACTCAGTCCCCCCCTCTAACCATCATCCTGAACATTCCCCAAGCTGGATCGAAACAGAAGCAAAGGCCGTGGGTTACGTTAAGCACCCGCTAGAGCAATTATTAGCATGGGTCGATCAGGGAATGCGTTGGTTAGAAGACAGCTTAATCGCCCTAGGGCAATGGATACAGCAGCACTGGCGTTGGTGATTTGGTATTTGGCCCTCAGAGATCTTGATTCGCGCCAGTTTCATGGCAAAATTGCAGTAACATTCCGATATGATCAATAAGAATTATCGCCAAGGTTATTTAGTATGCTGACGCTCAAGATTGCTGTTTATATCGTTGTTACCTTCTTTGCTTGCTTATTTATCTTTGGGTTCCTGTCCAATGATCCAGCCCGGAACCCCAATCGACGGGACTTAGAATAAGCAGCAATTGACTAGAGCCAACCAGACCCGCATCATTGGCTATTTGAACAGGGTAGCGCGAAGTTGCGAAATGCACGACCGCCTACCCCGGAATAGCCTTCTATCGAAGTAATTAACCTCACCTAAAGAGACTCTTCAAGCAGCCTCTCAGGGCAGTTTTCAAGGTATTTCTCTATTTGCAGCGGTTAAATTTGTACGTCTGGGCTGTTTATTTAGATCCTTGCTTACTGAGCCATGCCCTATTCGGTACTGCCGCCTCAACTGCCTCCCGTTTCTTCCATTATTGTTGCATCGCAGTCCGTAGACCCTGCACCAATAGCCCCCTTTGTCACTCCAGCAGCAACTGCTCCTAGGGAGCAGAATGGCTACCTTGCAACGGTTAGGCAGCATCCTCCGGTCAATCGAGGACTTTCGACTTTCGTTTTGCCAAAGCCGTTAGATTTCAAGCCTGTTGCTGATGTCCCCCCTAGTCACCAGGCAGGTTTATTAGGGCCGCCTTTGACTGTAGGAAGTCCCATAGCTCCCCCCTCCTTAACTCCATCTTCAGGAGCTTCGGTACCAGGAACTTACTACTTAGCTCAAAACCAGACTTTAGCCCCAAACCAAACCTTTTTAGAACAATTGAGTCAAACTGCGGTTGAAACACCTCAACCTAGAGCACAAAATGTACCTGCGGTTCCTCCAGAAATCAAGCAAGAGACGATCCCCAATCCAGATACTCCCTTTCAAGCAGGCACGCTAGATGTTGTGGAGCTAACTGCTGATCGCCAAGAGTATGATGATCAGCGACGCATCTTTACAGCAGAGGGAAATGTTTCCATGCGGGTGCGGGGGGCTTTGCTAGATGCAGAGTTTTTGCGCGTCAATTTTCCAAATCAATTTGCGGTTGCAGTTGGACAAGTCGCGCTGACGAGAGGGGAGCAGATCCTGCGGGGCGATCGCTTTGAGTACAATTTTGTCCAGGGTAGTGGCACCATTTCTAATGCCAGTGGTGAAATCTATCAACGCACCCTGGGCAGAGATGTTTCCCCAACTCTACCCAGTGATATCAGAACAGGGGGCGTTGCACGACCCTTAAGCGACCGGATTACCCGTAACCAACCCCTGCAACAAGTAGCCAGTCCAGGTGGCCTATCCGTTGCAGTGGGCGTCGGTAGAGATGCACCTCTGACGGGAGGCGGAGGAGAGGTGAATCGGTTACGATTTCAAGCTGATCGTCTAGACTTCACGCCGGAAGGTTGGCAAGCTCGCAATATCCGCATTACCAATGACCCATTTTCGCCACCTGAACTAGAGTTACGAGCGGATGCAGCGACATTAACCCGGATTTCCCCAACAGAACAAGTGGTGGAAACTTCTCAACCTCGCCTAGTGTTCGATCAAGGATTTTCGTTGCCTCTTCTGCCATCCTCGGTAGTGCTAGGTGCCAAGAAACCCTGGAATAATGTGGGCTTGTTTAACATAGGGTATGACGGAGGCGATCGCGGTGGAGTCTTTATTGAGCAGACCCTAGACCCCATCTCTAATAACCAAGTGCAATTGAGTGTCACTCCACAGTTTTATATACAAAGAGCAATTGAGGGCACCGGCAAAAACCTTGGGCAACTCTTCGGGGTGCTTGGCCAAATCAATAGTAACTTTGGGCCTCGAACCTCCCTACGTGGAAATCTGAGTCTAACCAGCCTGGATTTTAGCCAAGTTGAAACGAATCTGCGGGCTAGTCTGCGGTTGCGACAGTTGATTGATGCCCATACTTTAGGACTGGAATATAGTTACCGCGATCGCCTATTTAACGGCTCCCTAGGATTTCAAGATGTCCAGAGCACCTTTGGTGCTATTTTGACCTCCCCCCTAGTTACAGTTGGGAATACGGGCATTAATCTCAGCTACCAGGTTGCACTCCAATCGATCACCGCTGACACGGATCGCTTAACCCTACTAGCACCCATTCGAGAAAATAATCGCACCAGCCTGGGCCGTTTGCAAACCAGTCTGGCTGTGAGTCGAGGCTTTACCCTTTGGCAGGGGCAACCCTTACCTCCTACAGCAACTCAGGGTTTGCGCTATACCCCCACACCCTTGGTTCCCTATCTGCAGTTGGCAGTTGGGTTGACGGGAGTAGCAGGATTCTAGAGCAATGGTGATAATCAGGAAACCTTGACTGGCTCCCTGCGCCTACAAGCGCAATTTGGGTATTCCTCACGACCCTTTTTCGACTATACAGGCTTGAATATTGAGTACTCGCAGACTGCAAGAAGTGGGTTTTCACCATTTTTATTTGATCGAGCCGTTGACAACAAAGTGCTAAGTGGTGGTATTGTTCAGCAAGTCTATGGGCCTTTGCGAGCTGGATTCCAAACCTCCATTAATTTAGATACTGGAAAGGAAATTAGTACCGACTATATCTTAGAGTATAGTCGTCGTACCTACGGAGTTATTCTCCGCTACAATCCCATCTTGCAGATTGGCTCCTTGGGGCTTCGCATTAGCGACTTTAATTGGGAAGGAGGGACGGATCCCTTTGCAGGTACGGGCATACGAGCGGTCGAGTCAGGGGTGATCCGCTCGAATGACTAACCAGATTGATGATTGTGCTAAATTATTGTGCTAAATAATGTTAAGTCAAATACAAGCAATTGCCTTAGCTTCTTCCCACTTAAAACTCTCGCCCCTAAAACTTTCGCCTTGAATACGGGTTAGGCAGTAAGCCTTAAGCATGATAGATCCAACCAGGCACCCTACTAATGATCTAAGAGCTAGCTGGACACAGCCCAACGCTGATCCAACAACTCAGGAAGCCCTTGTAATGGAGCTATTGAACCATTACAGCTTTGACCTCAATACGGGCACATCTGAGCAATTAGTGTCACAGTGGAGCCACCATTATCAAGTTCACTGGATTCGCTCAGCGGTGATCGAAGCTTTATACCAAGGCCGTTATAAAGCAGTTTCAGTGGAACAAATCTTGGCTTTCTGGTATCGGCGGGGCCAACCCCTTTGCCACTTCAATCATGAATTTGAGCGAATTGTCTGTGGTAATTTTATCCGCAACCGAGCTATCAAAGTAGAGACACCCGTTGAAGAAGCATGGATTCCACCCACTCATACCGAAGGCTCATCTTCTCACCTCACCCAGCCAACATTTCCGCACGTTCCCAAAGCCAACACACAGCTCAAAGTACAAAGGATTGATCCGGGATTTGAGATTGCTACTGATCTCTCTCTACTGAATCCTGTCTCTAACCGCCTGAACCCTTTAAAACCTTCCCAAGATTCTAGCCTAGGGGATGCAGAGATCAAGGAAACGGCCACAGAGGCCAACTCACATCAGGCAATTTCCCCGAATGCTGCTCCAGAAAAGTCTCCTTTGAATCTAGAATGTGCCAACTCCAGCATGAATGTAAAACCTGTGTTGGAGGGTGAGACAGCTCTAGATCCAGTTCCTAATTCGCCGACATCAGATCAGCAAACCAACCTAGAAGTCATAGAGCAGGGGACTTCTATACCATTTCCTAATCAACTAGCGGAACTGGATCAATCTCCATCCCATCCGTCCTTAGCAGATCCCCTATCTGGAGCCTCCTTCCTAGAAAAGCCTGTACCAGTATTTCAACCTCATCTGAGATTGGGGGCGAAGTCACCAGAACGAGGAAGTTGGTCGCGAACTCAAGCAGCGAAATATCCCATTCATCAATTTATTCCTGCTTTGGAACCCTCTGTTTTCTACGCGAAGCTCAAAGCAGTCGCTCAGGCACTCCGAGCTAGCGGTGAATAGAATAGGGGCACCCACCAGGGGTTGCCCCTACCGTGGTCAATGATGTCGGAGCAATCTTCTCAGCAGCGGCACTAATCGGCTTTGGCAGGAGGAGCTTGCGTGACACCCATGCGGATCTCAGAGGAGAAGGATGCCATACTAAACCCTCCGAAGCGCTTCAATATACTGGTTCGGAGGCGCACATTGGGGCTTTCAAACCAGAGACGCTCTTTGGTGTACATCGTTTCATACTCGGTAATCAGCGTGAGTGCCTGATCCTCACCCATGATGTAACGTCCTGCAACGGGTGCTTTCTCCGCGTAGCCCATCTCTCGTAGCAGCTTCCCTTCCTGGGAATTTTCTGCATCCGCAATCGGAACTAAGACCGTAGAACCTGTATGTTTCTCTTCATCCCATTCCATCGTGCCATCCCAACTCACCCTTGCTCCGCACAAAGCTAGCTCAGGACTAATTTCATATTGTTCACAGAGTTTAATCACTTCGGGATGCTCTTTAGTCAGCATCTCAATACTTAACTCAGACTTGCCCCCTTCAGATTGCTTAAAGGCCAAGTGGTGACTGGTGCGCTGTGAAAACCATTTACCAGCACTTTGCTCAAAAAACTCCACAATATCCATGAATCTAATAATCCTGAGTCAACAATTCTAAGTGGTTATCCCTACAGTTAGCTTTAGAGGCTGTTTGAAACGGGGGTGGGCTGGAACCAACTGGACTACAACTCTTTCCAGGATGACAGCAATGGCTGCTTCTCTCGTTGAAAACGGGAGCGATCGCCCACATCACGCCTATGATCGGGACGTTTCAAACCATCCTAAATTAGACGCTTTACCTTGTTCTAATCTAGTTTATTCTCAACTGTCCACCTGATTGAGATTCAGCAGCGATTTAACACCTCAGCTTTAACACCT
Organism: Leptolyngbyaceae cyanobacterium; assembly: GCA_035285265.1. GTDB lineage: Bacteria > Cyanobacteriota > Cyanobacteriia > JARCMD01 > JARCMD01 > JAYKHH01. Next base: position 8,491 of record JAYKHH010000031.1, read on the forward strand.
CAGATAAGACCAAATGAAGAACAGCGAAGAACTGTTGTCTGGATTACCCATTCTTCTAAGCCTTAAGACAGATATCGCTTGAACTCAGCTCTTTTAGGGCTTAACTTACTACTAGTCCCAGGAGGAAATCAGTCAATCTAGCACAGTATTGTAGCCTGGGACACAGCAAGTTGCCAAACGCATAGTTGTCAAAGGTTTTCAGCTTCAGGAAACCTTCCTTCAGCACCAACAGCCTAAATTTTTTAGAAAGTAGCGCGAATCAGTCTTCCATCCTACAAAAGTGTGAGGAACTTGAAAAAATGTCAAAGATTTTATGGACATCCTACTTGATTAATCCAGTTATTTTGGGTGCAGTTTTAGCAACCTCTCTGGGAATTACAGGGAAACCCTCAGTAGCAGCAGAAGCTGAGATCTCTACCCCCTCTGCTTCAAGTCAGTCTTTAAGTCAAGTCAATCAATATAGTGTTGAGGGCAAAGGGAATAGTGCATCCCTGAGTCAAGTTACCTCGGTCTCTCAGTTATCTGATGTGCAACCGACCGACTGGGCCTTTCAGGCATTGCAGTCCTTGGTGGAGCGCTACGGGGTGATTGCAGGCTATCCCGACGGCAGATTTCGTGGCAATCGGGCGATGACTCGCTATGAGTTTGCTGCTGGGTTAAATGCCGCCCTCGATCGCGTCAATGAATTAATTGCAGCGGGCACCGCCGATCTGGTTACCAAGGAAGATTTAGCAACGCTACAGAAGCTCCAAGAAGAGTTTTCGGCGGAATTAGCTACCCTACGCGGTCGCGTCGATGCCTTGGAAGCTCGCACCGCCACCCTGGAGGCTCAGCAGTTCTCAACAACAACCAAGTTAGCGGGTGAAGCCATATTTGCAATCACCGATGTTTTCTCAGGTGATAATGTCACCCCAGCAGGTGGAACAGCAACAGCTACCCAAAACACCGTTTTTGCAAATCGGGTGCGTTTGAACTTGAACACGAGTTTCACAGGTAGTGACTTGTTAACCACTCGTCTCCAAGTCGGGAATTTTGGAAGCACTGCAGCCCCTGCGGGTTTCACCATTGCAGGGGGTACTCTGGAAGGGGTTCAGACCTTTAACTTTGCGTCTGGGGCTACTCCAGGAGCCTTCATTCTCGATACCTTAAACTACAGCTTCCAGCTCAATGAGCGTACCAAAATTGTGATTGAAGCCAATGCTGGAGATCATAGCGACTATATTCCCACGCTGAACCCCTACCTTGAAGACTTTGATGGCGGTAGCGGCTCTCTGTCTGCCTTTGGACAGCGGAGTCCAATCTATAGACTGGGTAGTGGTTCTGGGGTAGGAGCTGGCTTTAGTACTAACCTCAGTCGGTCACTCGTGCTTTCTGGCGGTTATTTAGCCAATGGAGGCGGAAATAACCCTGGCAATACCAATGGGTTGTTTAATGGGAGCTACTCAGCGATCGGGCAGCTAACCTTTAATGCTACCGACACGTTATCCCTAGGTCTAACCTACAACAATGCCTACTTCACCGAAAATGCCCCCTTCAACTACGGAGGGGCAGCAGGAACTACTCTAGCCAATGGTTTTGCAGGGCGGACATTCAGCGACTCCTACGGAGTTGCAGCCTCATTCCGGTTCAGCCCTCAGATTGCTATCAATGCCTGGGGCATGACGACTAATGGACGGAATCAGACTATCGGAGATTTCAACGTTTGGTCCTATGCTGTCGGTCTCGCCTTCCCCGACTTGGGTAAGAAGGGCAATACAGCAGGTGTGCTAGTAGGCGTTCAGCCTTACCTTACCGGAATTAATCAGTCTGGTAGTGGGTTTGCTCGTGATATCCCCCTTCATGTTGAGGGTTTCTATAAATATCAGCTTAATGACAATATCTCCATTACCCCTGGAGTAATCTGGCTGACCGCTCCGAATCAAAACAATAACAACCCTGATATTGTAATTGGCACCCTTAGAACCACTTTCTTGTTCTAAGGCAATTTTTCCAAAAGAAGGTACCCCTGAAGAGGGCGCAAAGCTTGCGCCCCTACTTTGCAACCCTACTGAGATTGCAGCTACCATTCACAAGAATCACAACCCCCATAGTTTCTAGGAAAGAAACTACCAAAGTATCCAGCCCTCTCATAAACTCTTAGATCCCTTTTAGCAGAAGAGATCTAGGGAAGTCATTTCAAACAGGCCCTGCTAACGTCAGTTCGACGAAAGGGTTTTTAGGAGGCTTT
>JAYKHH010000032.1:0-3450 GCA_035285265.1 Leptolyngbyaceae cyanobacterium
GAGAAGACTGTACAGCAATATTTAGCGACCTTATCAGAAAAGGACTTTGTTCAAAGTACCCAGGGTATCTGGTTCCAATCTGGACATCGGTTGCTAGTCTCTAACCAGGGAACTACACCACTGCCGGCTGCCTCCTTAACTAAAATTGCCACCTCTTTAGCTGCCTTAGAAACTTGGGGCGCTAACCACCGATTTGAAACTCGCTTTGGGATTACAGGTCCGATTCAAGCCGGGGTTGTGCAGGGAGATTTAGTCGTGCAGGGAAGTGGAAACCCCTTCTTTATCTGGGAAGAGGCGATCGCTGTGGGGAATGCACTCCAGAAAAGAGGAATCCAACGGATTAATGGCAACTTGGTGATCGCTGACAAATTTTATATGAACTATGAGTCTGATCCCACTACGGTAGGCAAGTTGCTCTTGCAAGGACTGAATGCCAAAATTTGGTCACCCGAAGCGGAAGCTCAATATTTAACCTTACCCAAGGGCACTGCCCGACCTCAAATTGAAATTGCAGGGTCTGTGCAAGTGGCGCAACAACCCCTTGCCAAGCAGCTCGTGCTCCTCCGCCATCAGTCTTTGACCCTGGCTCAAATCCTGAAACTCGTAAATATTTACAGCAACAACCCTATGTCTGAGATGCTAGCAGAGTCTGTGGGTGGAGCAGCCAAGGTAGCTGAAAAGGCTGCTTTGATGGCAGGAGTTCCAGTGTCAGAGATTCAACTGGTCAATGGTTCAGGCTTAGGCGAGGAAAATAAAATTTCCCCTAGGGCCACCTGTGCCATGCTGATTGCAATTGAGCGCTATTTGAAATCTTCGACCACCCCTCAAGGGGGTGCTTATACCATTGCTGACCTGTTTCCAGTTTCAGGTCTAGATCAACAGGGAACCCTGGCCTATCGCCAAATCCCCGTAAATGCTGCCGTTAAAACTGGAACCCTAAATCAGGTGAGTGCCCTAGCTGGGGTGTTGCCCACCCGCGATCGCGGTTTAGTTTACTTCAGCATTATTAACCGAGGGGGAGATCTGGAAGGCTTTCGGAATCAACAGGACAGGTTACTGCAAGATCTGTTGCAAGCATGGGGAACAGCAACTTCTCTTCCTACGGCTCTTAAACCAAACCGGGAGGCTAACGAATCGCCAAAGATAGGAGGGTAAGGAGTCCCGTCAGGATGTAGAAAAATCCGACTACTTTGGTTTCAAACCAGCCAGAAAGCTCTAAGTGATGGTGTAGGGGAGCCATCTTAAAGAGACGCTTTCCAATGCCATCGGGGCCTTTCGTGGCTTTATAGTAGCTGACCTGAGCCATCACAGATAGGGTTTCTGCTAGAAATACACCCCCTAGAATTAGCAAGCCCCAGAGGGTATTGCTAAGCAGAGCCACACTTGCCAAAGCGCCTCCTAGGGCCAGGGATCCGGTATCTCCCATAAATACCCGCGCGGGGTTACGGTTATGGAGAAGAAAGCCTAAGCAAGCACCACTCATACAGGCACAAAACACCATCAGGCCCGTAGAGGTAGGAGCGGCAAGAAAGCCCAAGCCTAGTAGGGCGATCGCAACGGTTCCCGCAGCCAAACCATCCATGCCATCGGTCAAATTAGTGGCATTACTCTCGGCCACCAACACAAATCCAGCCAAGGGCCAAAAGAGCAATCCTAGAGGCAGAACCACCCCAAACGGTAGAGCAACGGTCGTAATACTAGCGGGTTGACTCCAAGCTAACCAGGCGCAAAATAACACCCCAAAGAAGATTTGGAGCAGCAGTTTCATGCGAGGTGAAATACCTTTATTAGATTTACGCCGGATAATTTGCCAATCATCGAGCCAACCAATAGTGCCATAGGCCAGGGTTAAGGCTGACACTGCCATCACATCAGCGGCAAACCCAGACCAAATTAAGGCGATCGCCACACCCACGGGCACAAAAAACACGCCCCCCATGGTGGGAGTGCCTGCTTTTTTTAAATGGGCTTGAGGGCCATCTTCCCGAATAATTTGCCCCGCTTTTAATCGTTGCAGCAGGGGGACTGCCCAAAACCCCAAAGCTGCCGTAACCGTCGCACAAACCAGGAGAGGTAAGGTCAAAGAGGAAAATTGACCTAGGGGTTGGCGGCCTGCCAACCCGTCTAGAGTCATGGCTCCTAGGCTGAGGGCTAGCCATAGGAACAGCAGCAGATTGTTGCCTGTTAGCCTCAATGATCGATCAGATAAAAACTTAGCATCCACAAAAATTGTCTCTCAACTTCACACCACACCACACTTCAGACCTTGTAACGGAGCCATCGGGGCATTGTTACAAAAATTCATACTTTTATAACACTGACGAAGGCTCGCAAGTAACTATTCGTCCAAATCTAGGACATCGTCATCATCTTCGACCTCATCAAAGGAAGCGTCATCGCTTCCCATCAGAGCTGAGATCTCCTCTTCATCATCGGCATAGTCAAATTCCTGGTTGTCACGAGCCAATAAACGACCCGACCCTTCCAGCCAGTCTAGAATTGAGGATTCGTGCTGGAGGGGGATATTGGGAGCGCGTCGATTTCGGGCTTCTTCACGTAAGGAAGGATTATGTACGGTCATAGCTTCAGATTCAGCCTGCAATAACAAGTTCACCTAATATTTTACGAACTATTAGGAGTTCTTTAAGGATTGACACCTCCAAAGGAGGTTTCTATAACTGCCCAGAGTGTAGCATTCAAAGGTGAACCTACTGCAAGTTATTAGCGTAAATTTCTAGCCCTGTCAATAATTTGTGAAACCATTGCTGAAAGCGCTATCAGAAAGCGCTATCAATAGTAGGGAGAAGGCAAGGAGAGAATAGACAGCCATGATTGGAAAAGACCAACTGTTTAAGGCGATCGCCAGTAAAAACCGGGGACTCTTAGCAACTGAAACAGATAAACAAGCGATTTTGTCAGCCGTGGCTCAACTTGAGGATCAAAACCCGACGCCTCGCCCGATAGAAGCCAGTGACCAACTTGATGGCAATTGGCGGCTCCTTTACACCACGAGTCGAGGGTTACTGGGAATCGACCAGTTTCCGTTGCTGAAATTAGGTCAGATCTATCAGTTGATCCGGGCCAAGGAAGGCAGAATCTACAACATCGCCGAGGTCTATGGAATTCCCTTCTTAGAAGGAATCGTCAGCGTTGCAGCTAGATTTCAGCCCGTCTCTGACCGACGAGTTGAGGTGAAGTTTGAGCGCTCTATTCTGGGTTTACAACGCCTGACCCACTATCAGTCTCCGGAAGAGTTTGTCCAGCAACTCGAAACTGGCAAGAAGTTGACCGCGATCGACTTCAGCATTGAGAACCGAGATCAGCAAGGTTGGCTAGATATTACTTACTTAGACCATGACCTACGGATTGGTCGAGGGAATGAAGGAAGTATCTTTGTTCTAGCAAAAGTATGAGGTGCTTGCAAAAGGATGAGCAGTAACCCACTCATCG
>JAYKHH010000033.1:0-5693 GCA_035285265.1 Leptolyngbyaceae cyanobacterium
AGCCAGCTTTGTGGTGTTTTTTTTCAGTTATTCAGAGGAGTGTTTGCATCGTGTTGCCATAACAACCCTTCTTACCCATACATTCATTAGGTTGATCAGATTATGAGTCAAATAGAATTTTGCGTGGCTCGTGAAGCTGCTTGTTTAACGTCACTTCTGAGCTTAATCGGGTTTAGCTTACCCCCGATCGCCGAGGCACACCCCGTCAAGCCAGCCAGAATTAGGTTCTTAGAATCTAGCTCCAGTAGGCAGCTACGCTGTGGCTCTAAAAGCCAAATTCTATTTAAACTGCCAACGCGCGATCGCCCCAACCGTTGTCTTCCCAGCCCGAATGGAAAGCAACAGGAAGCTCTTCAATCCAAAATCCAAAATCCAAAATTTTTTATCAAACTACTAAGTCTCTACCTCTTCCATGATCAAGATTGCACCTTCGATCTTTCGAGCTACCCCATAGAGCGGGGTGCAAGTTACTTTGCACTGAATCAACTTGCCCCTCCGGTTGACAGCTTCTAGGGTGATCTCCTGAAAAGCCGTATGTCCGGCTAGGCATTCTCGAATCACCCGTCGTAGAAGTTCTACAGGCAAGCCAATATCTAGGTTGAGGAAGTGCTGGTGCTCAACCTCCTCAACCTGCAAACCCCACATGTCTTGAGACTTCGTACTCCAAATCTGAATACATAGGTCTGGATCTAAGACCACCACCCCACCCTTGAGGCTGCTGAGGATGGATGCTAAAAAAGCATTGGCTTGATTCAGTTCTTCGCTCCGGCAACTCAGTTCACCGTTGATAGTTTGCAGTTCCTCATTGGTGGATTGCAATTCCTCATTCATCGTTTCTAATTCTTCATTGGTGGATTGCAGTTCCTCATTGGTAGTCTCTAGTTCTTCATTGGTGGATTGCAATTCCTCGTTGGTAGTCTCTAATTCCTCATTAGCAGACTGAAGTTCCTCATAGGCTACTTCCAGTTCTTGGTTGGAGTGTTCGAGTTCTTCCTGCAATCGTTTAGAGCGAGTTACATCTAGGAAGGTAGCCACAACTCCCAAAATCTTGCCATTGGTTTCTATGAGCGGAGAGATCTGTACATCGAAATAAATTACGTCATGATTGTGGATTTGCCATTGCACATTCCCAACATTAACCGCACTCCGTTTTCCATAGACTTGCTCAATACACGAGCGCAACTCTAAGGGTTTGTAGGAAATTTCCAAATCTTGGATCGGGCGACCTAGATCTTTGCTTGATAAGCCAAACACACTTTGCGCCCGTTCATTTGCCAAGACTAAAATACCCTCGCTATTAATCACAATCTGGGGTACTGAGCTAGTATCAAAAGCAGCCTCCCGAAATCGCACGGAGCTTGAAATCGGATTTTCAGAGGGGTTAGGACTTCCCTGAGCCATCCCCAGTAAGCGATCGGGGAAGGTGACTCTAGTGACTTTTGTGAAGATGCGATGTTTTAAATCAATGGGCATAAAGGTGTGGGCTTGCGTCAGCAACATTTCTGCCCTTCCCAAAAACAAAAAACCATCGTCTTGTAAAGCAAAGTGAAAGCGATTCAGAATTTTAGTCTGGGTTTCAGTATTGAAATACATCAGGGTATTGCGACACACCAACAGATCGATACGGGAGATTGGGGCATCTTGCATCAAGTTGTGACGACCAAAGATCACCTGACGACGCAAATCCTTACGAAAGCTATAGTGATCGCCCCCAAACTCAAAATACTGCTCGACAATTTCCGCTGGAACCCCTGCTAATGCTTTAGCACTGTAGCTGGCATAGCGGGCTTCATCCAGGGCTTCTTCATCTAAATCGGTGGCGTAGATTTTAACGCGATCGCGAAACTGGTCAATACCCAAAGCTTCACAGAGGGCGATCGCTAAGCTCTAGGCTTCCTCACCAGAGGCACAGCCCGCACTCCAAATTCGGATTGGCTCCTCAGGCTTTTTACGAGCCAAGATTCGGAGAATCACCTCACTGCTGAGATATCTCCAAGGTTCTGCATCTCGAAAGAAGCCCGTGACATTAATCAGCAGCGTATTAAATAACTGAGCAAACTCCTCCGGGTGAACCTCTAAATAGTCAATGTAGTCGCTATAGGTTTCAACCTTGGAACGTTGTAGGCACTTTTGAACTCGCCGCACCAAGGTGGAACGCTTATAGCCACTAAAATCAAACCCTCGAGCCCGTTTTACATAATCTAGTAAGGCTTCAAATTCAGGATCGACAGGCGCGCTGGTCATGGCAGATGTATTACTAGCATAAAAAATGTTGTTCTACATTATTCCTACCGTAGGAAGATCTCACTTTTCACTTCAAGGCATAATTTAAGCAGAAAATTCACATAGCGATTGAGATCTCAGTGGTACGGTGGAGGAAGAATAAGTTGGGTGTTTAGATCCAGCGAAAGCTATGACGGTTAAAAACTGTGGTGCCTCATCCCTAGCTTGCCGTCTGGTACAACGTCCACTTATGTGGACTCAGTGCAATCAAAAGTTTCTGCAACCCATGTTGGCGGGTGGTTCTGCCATCAGTCTGTGCCCATCCCCTTGTAGCTGCGAATGAACTTCGTCCAGATCACTAAGGAAATTATTAAATGCCCCAAGAAGCAATCTTTTCTGATACTGAGTTAGCCTGTCTGACTCAAGATGAAATCGAGTTTCTCCGTGAGCAGATAGATACCCTGAAGTTAGAACTGAGCCATAGGGACGAACAGTTACAGCAGGTTCAGCAAGAATTAAAGTACACCAATCAAGAATTGTGCAGAGCTTTTCAAATCAATCGTCCCTCTCTGGAAGAGGCTAAAAAATTAGCAAATCAGGTTTTAGTACGGCGACCCTTTGCTAGAACTGCCGTCGCTGAACTCCTGAGTGCCCTCTATGGTGCAGCCGTTTCTCCCTTGGACTTAGAACCGTCACCCGCCCATCAAAAAGCTCATCTAGCAAAGCTAGCTGCCCACACTCAACAGCTTCAGACGCAGTTTAATCAGCTTGAGCCACAATTTGTCACTCTTCAAACCCTGAGCCAAGAACTGAGAGTGCAATGTCAAGCCTTGCGTGCTCAGCGACAGAAGAAGGAGGAATAGGGGGTGGGAGTCAGAGGCTTCGACAGGCTCAGCCCAAACGGATGGGGGCAAAACCGTTGGCTTCGACAGGCTCAGCCCAAACGGATGGGGGCAAAACCGTTCACCCTGAGCCTGTCGAAGGGTGACTCTGATCGGGTTGAACCCGCTAATAGTGTCAAAATCTCCTGACATCTGCTACCTGATAGGAGGATAGTTGGTTTTTCGGGAAAATGCCTGAAAATTGAGCAACCTAACAGATTTGCGTTGGGGTGGAATGGATGACTGAGCGGGGATATAGCTGCGATACCTACAATAAAAAAGGAGATAATCAAAACCCTGCTTAGAATAAGGAGTCTCTCCCTCCGTGGTGACACAAGTGCCAAACAATACCTACGAAGCTCAGACCCAAGCGATCGCTAAACAACTGTTGGCCGATACGCGGGAAAATCGCTCCTTTTTTGCCCAAATGCGGGATCAAATGCGTTGGGACGACAAATTGCTGGGTTGGGCCATGAGCAACCCAGGTTTGCGGGTGCAGTTGTTCCGGTTTATTGACTGTTTGCCTGCTCTCCGCAGCAAGCCGGAGATTGCTCGCCATTTGCAGGAGTACCTAGGGGATGAAACCGTTGAGTTACCCGGTGCCCTGAAGGGGATGCTTAACTTTGCCAACCCTGACTCAGTGCCAGGGCAGTTGGCTGCTACGACAGTCTCAACGGCAGTGGAAACCTTGGCCCATAAGTATATTTCTGGAGAAACCATCCAGCAGGTGATTAAGACCGTGGAACGCCTGCGGAAAGACAAAATGGGGTTCACGATTGATTTACTGGGTGAAGCGGTCATCACCGAAAGTGAGGCTCAGTCTTATTTTGAGCGCTATTGCGAACTGATTACCCAGTTGACGCAAGTTGCCAAGAACTGGTCTACGGTGGATGCGATTGATAAAGTCGATGGCGAAGCACTGCCCAAAGTCCAAGTCTCGGTGAAGCTGACAGCTTTTTATTCGCAGTTTGACCCTTTAGACCCCCAAGGAAGTCAAGCACGAGTCAGTGGACGGATTCGGGAATTGTTGCGCCATGCTCAAGCTGCTGGGGCTGCGGTTCACTTCGATATGGAGCAGTACGCCTATAAGGATTTGACTCTAGCGATCCTAAAGGAAATTCTCATGGAGGAGGAGTTCCGTTCGCGTACCGATATCGGTATGACCCTCCAAGCATATCTACGGGATACGGAAAAAGATTTGCGGGGTTTAATTAGCTGGGCAAAACAACGGGGAAATCCGATCACAATTCGTCTAGTGAAAGGCGCTTATTGGGATCAGGAAACGATTAAGTCTGTGCAGAAGGACTGGCCTCAGCCCGTGTTTTCCCAAAAACCTTCTACCGATGCCAATTTTGAAAAGCTAACCCAAATTCTGCTGGAAAATCACGCCCATCTCTATGCAGCGATTGGAAGCCATAATGTGCGATCGCAAGCTCATGCGATCGCGATCGCCGAAGTACTGAAAATCCCGCGCCGCAACTTTGAGCTACAGGTGCTCTACGGGATGGCCGATAAACTGGCAAAAGCCTTGGTAGACAAAGGCTATCGAGTTAGGGTTTATTGCCCCTACGGTGAACTGATTCCAGGGATGTCCTACCTGATCCGTCGCTTGCTCGAAAATACTGCCAACAGTTCTTTTCTGCGCCAAAACCTAGAGGAACGTCCCGTTGAAGAATTGCTGTCGCCTCCCGTTATGGAAACTCCATCCCAGCCAACTGCTGAATTGGACGGAAGATTTCAGAATGTAGCCGATACCGACTATGCAGATCAGGCGCAACGGGAACCTGCACTCAAAGCCATTCAGCTTGTAAGGCAACAATTTGGTAAAACCTACTTTCCTTTGATTAATGGCGAGTATCAAACCACCCAAGAGAGCGTCAATTCCCTGAATCCCTCGAATCCCACGGAAACCGTTGGCAAAATTGGGCTGTTGAGTCTAGAGCAAGCGGAGCAAGCCATTCAAGCTGCTAAGACGGCCTTTCCTGCGTGGCAGAAGACTCCTGCCACAAAACGGGCAGGTATTTTAAGAAAAGCAGCGGATTTGATGACCCAACGCCGGGATGAAATGGCAGCCTGGATTGTGTTGGAGACGGGCAAACCCCTCCGGGAAGCCGATGGGGAAGTCTCGGAAGCGATTGACTTCTGCCGCTACTACGCCGATGAAATGGAACGGTTAGATGCAGGCTATGCCTATGATTTCCCCGGTGAAACCAATCGCTATCGCTATCAACCTAGGGGTATTTCTCTAATCATTTCTCCTTGGAATTTCCCCCTCGCCATTCCCACGGGCATGACCGTTGCCTCCTTAGTGGCAGGGAATTGTACTCTGCTGAAACCCGCTGAAACTGCCACGGTGATTGCTGCCAAGCTGACGGAAATTTTAGTGGAAGCAGGGGTTCCGGCAGGGGTATTTCAATACGTTCCCGGTCGCGGCTCGACGGTGGGGGCGCACATGGTCAAGCACCGAGATGTCCACATGATCACCTTCACCGGATCGCAGGAAGTCGGATGCCGGATTTATGCCGATGCCGCCATTCTGCAACCGGGACAAAAACACCTGAAGCGGGTGATCGCAGAGATGGGCGGCAA
>JAYKHH010000034.1:0-6402 GCA_035285265.1 Leptolyngbyaceae cyanobacterium
TTCTCTCCCCACTCTTGAAAGGTGGCCAATGCCTGATATCGCATCAGTTGCAGCATGGGGATTTGTCGGTTCATCAAGGGCAACCCATACTCCTGATAAATAGCGAGGCTCTTGAAACCAAATTCGGCAGCATCATCCTTGGTATTGGCATAGTAGACGCGATCGGGTTTTGCCCAGAGGATAGCTCCTAGACACATCGGGCAGGGTTCACAACTGGTGTAGAGTTCACAGCCTGTAAGTTGAAAGCTATTTAAGACCTTGCACGCCTCTCGGATGGCGATCAACTCAGCGTGAGCCGTTGGGTCATTGCTGGACGTGACCTCATTGCAGCCCTTAGCAATAATTTCTTCATCTTTCACCACCACGGCTCCGTAGGGGCCACCCTTGCCAGAGCGCATACTTTGCAACGATAGGGCGATCGCTTCCTACATAAATTTGTTGTTTGAACTCGTCATTTGTTTACTTCTACCTAGGCCAAAACACCAGCAACCTACCTACCCATCATTCTTGTTAAACGTAAACTCGTCAGGCTTACTATTTTGCTGTCCAACCCATTGATACTAAAAAACCCTGATTCCCTTAAAACCTAAGAAAATCAGGGTTCTTCAAAAGCAGAAATTAAGATGGGGGTAAAGGGACTTGAACCCTTACGACCTTGCAGTCAACGGATTTTCATTCTCCCATAGCTTTCGCTATTGTCGAGGGTGTGAACCTTACAACTGGTTCCCCAATGACTTTGAGAATTGGACTCTCTCTTTACCCGTGTTCCGTGACCTAAAGTCACCAATTGAACGTTAGGGTAGTTCCCGTCGAGTCTCTGCACCTTCCGAGATTTGCGCTTAGCCTATGGCCCATAGACCCCTACTCTAAACATCTCGGCTTGGCTCAGGATTGCCGTGTCTGGTTGCAGGGTGACTGAATCCAGATTTAGGTTTCCCTGAATTTGAGAACCTTCACTTGATAAATTCCTTCATCAAGGCCCAGTTTTCTAAGTCCGTAGCGTCTACCATTCCGCCATACCCCCTTGAGGTACATTGTCTATTTGAGCATCAATTGGAATATTTGTACAACCTCTGAACCATTTTTCAGTCATTTTTAATTTGCTTTCAGGGTGCATAGAGAGTTCAGAGGCAAGAGAAACTGCCTGAAACCAGGTTACTTTCCTAGAGAAGCGGTCATTGGGAGAAACACCCCACTGTACTTGTACGGTTATCTTGCTCAGGATACTCAATTTCCGAGGAGGACATCTTCTATGCTGGTAAGTAAAGATGCATTTTAGGCAATTAGGGAAAGATCCCTTAGGAAGGACGTATGCAGACAGGCTGGCGGGTTGGTTCTTTATTTAACATACCCCTCTTTATTGACCCCTCGTGGTTTTTCGTTTTAGCCTTTATTGCCTTGACGAACGGGCTAGCGTGGTATGAAACCTATCCGAGCTGGGGAATCCTGCCAACGTGGGGCGCAGGACTGGCGATGGCCTTATTGCTGTTTGGCTCTGTGTTATTGCATGAACTGGGTCATAGTTTAGTGGCGCGATCGCAGGGTATCAAAGTCAATTCCATTACGCTGTTTCTGTTTGGCGGCATGGCCTCCATTGATCAAGAATCTAAAACTCCGGGTCAAGCTTTTCAAGTGGCGATCGCTGGCCCCCTCGTCAGCCTTACCTTATTTGGGCTACTGTCCTTGCTAGCAACCATTCTGCCGACTGATAATATTGTCGGGTTGTTGGCAGCGGATTTAGCCAAAATCAACCTGATTTTGACCCTGTTTAACTTAATCCCCGGATTGCCCCTGGATGGGGGACAAATCTTCAAAGCAGCCGTTTGGAAAGCCACGGGCGATCGCTTTAAAGCAGTCCACTGGGCAGCGAGAGGGGGACAAATCCTGGGATGGCTAGCCATTCTTTTGGGTGGGTCTATCGTGCTCTTGGCAGGTAATTACAGCGGGTTGTGGATTGGTTTGCTAGGTTGGTTTGCGGTTCGGAATGCCAGTGCCTATAATCGCGTCACAGATTGGCAAGAAGCGCTCGTGCAACTGAAGGCCAGCGATGCCCTATCCCGCGAATTTCGCGTTATTGACGCCAATATGACCCTCCGCCAGTTCGCAGATGAGTATTTGCTAGGAGCAGATCATCCTCCGGTTTATTTTGCAGCATCTGAGGGGCGGTATCGGGGTCTGGTTTCCGCCGATGACCTGCGGTTAGTGGAACGCAGCCAGTGGGAAGTGCAGACCCTCCAACAGATTGTGCATCCCCTCACTGAAATCCCCACGATTTATGAAAAAACCCCCTTAACAGAGGTGATTAATCGCATGGAGGAGCAGCAATTACGTCGGATCACCGTCCTCACTCCTGCTGATGCCGTTGCCGGGGTGATTGATCCGGGTGATATTGTGCAAGCGATCGCCCACAAGCTCAATCTCCAAATCTCTGCGGAGGTGATCAAGCGCATCAAAGAAGAAGGGAGCTATCCCCCCGGCTTACAGTTACCGGCCTTAGCAAAACTTGCTGCAAACTCCACTGATGCATCTTGAGGACGGGTCTTGAATTTCGATGTTAGGATGACAGTGTCGTTATTACAATTTGTACTAACATCTGTGAGTTCCAAACCCTATCCCCTCTCTTCTGCCAGAATTGGCAATGCTTCAGGCTTTAGACTTCCCGCTTCTTTTTACCGTGAACATCCCCAATTTACGAATGCAACTGGATGGGTAGAAGTCATTGCTGATAATACACTGCTGGTAAAACTCGAACCCGTCGTCTCTGAATCAGATGAGGAAGAAGAAGAGCACGAATTAATCCTGAGTTTATTCTTAGACTTCATTACCAAAGATGCGCTCAAAAATAGCGGCGGCACGCATCCCGAAGGGACTCGCTTAGAGGCATATACCGAAGCTATGGCCCAAGAAGACGATGAACTTCTGGCAGGGGTTGAACTTGACCCATGAGTGCAATGGTTCGGAATGGCTGGGAAATTTACTTCCATCGCAACCTGTTTGGCGAACAAAGACGACAACTCAAAGCCCAAGTCAGCCACCTCAAAACCAAGCTGCCGCCTGAAGAGTTTGTTAAACATCCCACCGTCAAATTACTAGCGGCAGTCATGAGCGGTATCAAAGAAAAGATCATCATCGATCCCTTTGCCCCCCAATTTGCCTTGAAAGGTGCCCTCAGACATTACGGACGCTTAAAAGGAATGGGATTGAGCGATCGCCATCGTCTATTTTTTCGGGCCTTTGAAGCCGAAGATCGTAAAGTATTAATCATTCTCTGGCTAGGCTTTCCCCGAAAGCAAGGGGATAAAAACGACTGCTACGAAGTTTTCTCACAAATGGTTTACAACGGTGACTTTCCTAGAACCTTAGAACAACTGCTAGTCAATACAGAATCAAGTTAACAACTTCTTAGATGCGCAATCACCTTGCATCAAGTATCTCCCTGCCTGTATAGGTTTCAGGGCTTGAAAGCTTGCAACTTCAAACCAAATTGGTATTAGGGGAAGGCCAGCCTCCAGTTTACTTTGCTGCCTCCGGTGGGCGAGATCGAGGTTTAGTCTCCATCGATGACCTGCGGTTAGTGGAACGCAGCCAGTGGGAATTGCAGACCCTCCAGCAGATTGTGCATCCCTTAACGGAAATCCCCACGGTTTATGAGAAAACCCCCTTAACGGAGGTGATTAACCGTATGGAGGAAAAGCAATTACGCCGGATCACCGTCCTTACTCCCGCTGATGCCGTTGCCGGGGTGATTGATCCGGGTGATATTGTGCAAGCGATCGCCCACAAGCTCAATCTCCAAATCTCTGCAGATGTGATCAAGCGCATTAAAGAAGAAGGGAGCTATCCCCCCGGCTTACAATTACCGGCCTTAGCAAAACTGGCTGCAAACTCCACTGATGCATCTTGAATATCTTGTCATTATCCGAAATTCATCAAGTAAAGGTGATTTTCTTCCAAAGCACATTTGAGTAAATGCTAATTTGTTGCGATGTAGGCTCTTAAAAATATCAGTTGGTCGATCATCTCTTCGGCTGACTGATCAGCCGAGAGCCTCAGCAGACCTCGCAACTGTTGCCCAATCGAGTATTGCTGCTGAGAAGCCAGAACAATTCCACAATGGCTTTTTTCTTCTGCCATCCAATCACGATGCAATTGGCAAAAATCCCCAACGTTAAAGCTATAAATAACTCGTCTCTGCTCTAGCGCCCAAATCAATTGCTCCTCGTCAGATAATCCCCATCTACGAACATCCGCAACCGTAACAACATCTAGATCTGCATTCCGCAAAGCTTTCACCAATGCTGCTTCGATAGTATCTTCATCCAAGTAGAAACGAATTTGGCTCACGATCTCTTGGCTGCCAGATATTCTGCTTCAAGATGCCGACATTCCTCATCATAGGCAGCAAATTCAGCATCCAGGGATTCCTTATTGGCGTAGTAGTAGGCCAAAGCCGCATAAATTCCGCCCAGGGTTAAGTGGGGCTTATCTTCTAGAATTTCTTCAGGCGTTATACCCGCTTTAATTGCATTCATGACGTATTGAACTGTGATGCGGCTTCCAACAATTCGGGGACGACCACCACAGGTTCCAGGTGTACGGGCAATTAACGTACCAATATCTGTAGCCGTTTGCATGGCTTCCTTGCTAGGGGTTGTTCCTATCGTAATACAGCTACATCAAAGAATAATTAGCAACCAGATAACGACGCTAAAACAGAAGGGACGCATCGCAATACGTCCCTTCCTAGAGATGAATTTTAAATATCAGCGAGGATCTAGCCGACCAGTTCTTTCACTTTGCTGATAATGCCTGCAGGATCAATGCCCTGATGGGGATACTGTTCCCAGAGACCACCGCAGCCTTCCTTGTGGGTGCCGAGGTAGGCAAACTTGGGAGTTAAGCCCCGTTCTAGCAACCAAGAACCAAAGCGGCTACCCAGCCCGGTGCGACGGTTGAAGGCTTCGACCACTACCACAAAGCCAGTTGCACCTACTTTTGCGATCGCTTCTTCATCCACCACATTCAAGGTAGATTTGTTGATCAAGCCCACATCAATGCCTTCTTGCTTCAGGCGCTCTACCGCATCGAGGGAACGGTACAGGGCATCCCCAAAGCTGATGATGTAGCCTGCGGTTCCTTCCCGCACGATTTCGTCTTTACCAGGGGTGAATTTGTAATCTCCACCGTAGAGGTTGTTGCCGCTGGCATCTAGAATGGCGGGAGTTTTGGAGCGAGTCGAGAAGATAAACCGCAGCCCTGGATCAAAGAAGATAGCTTCTACACAGGCTTTCATCTGGGCAGCATCGGCGGGGAAGTAGAGGCGAGTCGCGTAGCCATCATCCAACCCATTGTCAGCAAAGAAGTTGTTCAGACCAAAGTGGCAGGTGTTATCTGCCATGTCGTCAATACCGGAATGGGAGAAATGGCAGAGCAGGTTGGAATAGTTTAACCTCGCCATCGTGATTTCCGAGATACACATCTCTAGGAAAGCTGCAAAGGTTGCAAAGATACCCTGTTTGCCCTTTTCCATGCCAAAGCCAGCAGCAGCCGAAATATTGCCCCGTTCCATAATGCCGGAGGGAATAAAGACTTCTGGGTGAGCATCGTGGATTTTCTTGAGGCCGCAGGAGCCTTCTAGATCGCTGTCAATGACGATCACATTCGCCTTACGATCCGCTTCACTCATCCGACCTAAAACACCCACAACCGCATCTCCAAACACATTGCGGTTAGAGTCCCATTTACCAGAACCAAGGAAGGTGTAGGGTTGGCTGGGGGCGGAGATACTCTTGAGAAACTCGACGGCTGCAGAATGACCGCGCTTTTCGAGGTAGGCGATCGCCTTACTGACGGAAATCACATCATGACCGTGGGTGGAACCTTCTAAGCCATCGATGCCCACGCACATGGGGCGCTTGTTGACGACGGCGATCGTGCCGGGAGTATTCACCGCTTCACAAAGACGAGCATAGAGATCATCGATATCTTCGCCATCTCCCTCTAGCACCTTGACTCCATGCCCTTTGAGGCTTTCTGTCACAGTGTAGCCCGGTAGGTAGTTAGAAGGATGTCCAGCGATGGTGACATCGTTATCATCAATCACCAGCTTCACATTCAAATGCTGAGCCACAGCTAGGCGGGCAGCTTCCGCATCGTTACCTTCCTGTTGGGAGCCATCAGACCCTAAGCAGAAAACTGTTTTGCCAGGATTTGCGAGGGCAACGCCATTGACGTAGGGCCACATGTGTCCCAATCTTCCAGAGCTGAACTTCACCCCAGGCGTGAACCCAAGCTCCGGGTGTCCGGGTAGGTGAGAGTGGGCTTCGCGATAGTGCATTAACTGCTCAGCGGGAAGTTCACCGTGTAATGCTGCCATTAAGTACTGGGTTCCGACCCGGTGCC
>JAYKHH010000035.1:0-4075 GCA_035285265.1 Leptolyngbyaceae cyanobacterium
TTCCTTGGCTGTTGTTTGCACATTCGTTCCTGTTTGGCGAATACCGGGATCAATCGGAGTTTGATAACCACCCGATGTATCTGTATTTACTTCTGAAGATTCTTGTTCACCATTCTGTTGCTTCTCTACCATGGGTTGTGCCTCTCTTCTTGATGCTTGTCTCTTTATGCTTGTGAGTTCATCACCTATTGATGTTACAAAGCTGAGCAGGTGAGGTTCATCGAACTTAGGAAGGAATGATGGCATTGCTGAAATCTAGGATGAACGTGTGGTGTCTGACCATCAACCAGAAGGGTACGGCAGTACCATGCCCCTACCCGACTCATCCCAAACAACTGCAACATCGGAAGGATGAGACGTACCCACGAGCTTTTTTAGACCAATCTGACGGGATCTGTAAAATTCGAGATGGTTGTGATGTGGGGTATGGAAAATAGGCTAAAGCAGAACTGATTCTGTGTTTTTACGCAAAAATAGCTGCCCTGAGGCAAGTTACTTCAACTTAGACTCAGAGCAGCTATTTTTAGAATCTTCAAATGTTAAGCAATCTGGTGTTAAGCGATCTGGAATTGCTGAGCTTATAACTGATCCATTTGCTTTTTCAGGGCTTCTAATTCAGCATCAACCACACGGTCTGAGGGAACCGACTGGGTGGAACCCGCTAGTTGAGGTTGATTTTGAGGAGCACCGCCTAGCAGTTGGGCTTTCATGGCTGCCAGTTCATCATCGACTCCACTGCCAGATTCTAAAGCCGCAAATTGACTTTCCAAATCTGCGCCTGCTAGCTCAGCGCTTGCTTGGGAGCGAGCCTCCAATTGCAGCACTTTCTCTTCCATGCGCTCAAAGGCAGACATCGCACTACTGGTGCTGAGGCTGCTGACTGCACTCTGTAATTGCTCATTGGCTTTGGCAGCGGAAACCCGTGCTTTGAGCATATCCTTCTTGGTCTTGGCTTCTGAGAGCTTGCCTTCTACCGCAATCAGGTTGCGCTTGAGGGTGTCTACCTGAGCTGTTTGCTGGTCTAGCTGAGTTTTGAGGGTATTAGCCGTTTCGGTATGAGATTTCTTGCGGGTCAAGGCTTCACGAGCCAAGTTCTCGTCCCCTTTTTGCAACGCGAGTTGGGCGCGTTGTTGCCAATTATTAGACTCTGTTTGGGCTTGATTATATTGTTGTTGAGTCCGTTTTTGGCTGGCGATCGCACCTGCAACAGCTTGGCGCAATTGCACCAAGTCTTCCTGCATGTCCATAATCGCCTGTTCTAAAATTTTCTCAGGGTCCTCAGCCTTGCTAACCAGGTCGTTAACATTGGCTCTGACTACTCGGCTAACTCGGTCGAATAATCCCATAACTCTGTCATTCCTTATAGGGTGTAGAAGGTCAACAAGGGCAATCAATTTTAGCTTTTGGATTTACGATTTTGGATCGATTCCGCTGTAAGGGATGGAAGATGCGTTGGCAACTAGTTTGAGTCCTAACTTTGCCTCAAATCGATTTACGTCAGATTTGTTTACTTAACCTAGGGGCCTGATACTCCAAAATCCAAATCCACTCAGTCTTAGCACATAGTCTTAGCACATAACATAGCCTGATTATATCCAGTCTCAGGAGCTTGCGATAAAGGGCAGAGGGATGTCAGCCTTTCACCAAGTCTTACGGGAAGGGGGGTCAAGGGTTTCCTAAAGTGCCATAAAGTCTGCAACTGGAGCCTGCAACTACTGTCATTTTCCAGCCCAGCATCCACCTAAGCCGCAATCTTGAGAAGAGCTACACGCCCATTGGTAACGTCATGCCCCCCTTTTTTAAACACCCTCATGAAGCTGAAAATGAAAGTTTCTGATACCCTAGGGGTACCCCATTCTCCAAAGGTCATGAAACCATGGATGTTAAGTTAGTACTAGCTGGATTAACGGTTCTGTTTACAGTAGCTTGCCTATTCTTTGGTACCCAGAACGGATTCTACGATTCAGACGACTATCACGGAAACGGTTCTGCTCACTAAAATTTCTGCTCACTAAGATATTTATTCACTCAATATTGCGGTTACGGTGCTTGAGTTAGAATGCTTAGCCTACGGGGTAGGTCACGCCGAGGAAGGGGTGTGTCTTCTAGTTCGGATGGGCCCCCATCGGATTCTGTTGGACTGCGGTTTGAGGGATCTCTCACCCCTAATCACAGGTCGAGACGATGAGACGAAGACATCCCAGGAACCCCTTCTTCCCGCAGATCTAGTCTGGTGTAGTCATGCCCATGCTGACCATGCTAGAGGTTTGCTGGCGCTCCACCAAGCATTTCCTCAGTTACCCATCTATGCCAGTGAGGTCACGACTCAACTACTCCCTCTTAATTGGCCAGGGGTAGAATTATCTCCCCATGCCTCGTTTTGTCAGGCTTTACCGTGGCAAACGCCGGTAGAATTCCGTGAGGGTCTGAGTGCAGAACTGTGGCCGGCTGGACATCTACCAGGGGCAGCGGCTTTACTGCTGACCTATACCCCCCCGCAGCGTCCCCAGGCTCCCCCAGTACGTCCCTACACGCTGTTTTATACGGGGGATTTTTTCCTATCCAATTCACGGTTGGTAGATGGGCTGCCTCTAGAAGTATTACGGGGTTTGAAGCCCGATGTGTTAATTGTAGAAGGCACCTATGGAACGGCTCGCCATCTCCGACGCAGACAGCAGGAAAATCAACTTGCAGAGCGGATTAGTCATGCCCTAGCCGATCATCGTTCGGTGTTGTTGCCTACCCCCACCTTGGGGTTAGGTCAAGAGCTGCTGATGCTCCTACGAAGCCATCACCATTTTACGGGGCGGGATGTAGATATTTGGGTGGATGGGGCGATCGCCGATGCCTGTGATGCATACCTAGACCTGCTACCCCACCTCCCCAGCACAGTTCAGAATTTTGCTCAGCATCAGCCTTTATTTTGGGATGAACGGGTGCGCCCTAGGGTGCGTCGAGTCCAAAATGCAGAACAGCGCCAAACCTTAGGCCAGACTCCCTGCATTGTGTTAACCGATCAAAGCCTGGATCTAAGCCAGTATTCCAGTTCCAACAATACTAACTGGATTGTGCTGTTAACCGATACAGAAGGGCGAGGGATCAGCAGGCCGTTTGCTAGCGAATCCTACTTACTCTCTGAACACTGTGATGGGGCCGGTACCACGCAACTGATCCACAACCTGCGTCCCCAGCATGTAGTGTTCATCCATGCTTCTCCCCTGTATTTAGCAGACCTGACCAACTTAGATGAGTTGCACAATCGTTACCATCTCCATACACCTGGAGTCGGCAGTTTGGTAGAACTGCCCATTGGGGAAACCTTTATCCAGCCTGCTGCCCCAGAAGGGAACTACGAAGGAGAGTTGACTGAATGGGAAAGCACGGTGACGATTCGACTGCCGGATGCGATCGCCTCGGATCCGCGTTGGCAAACCTTTGCCGACACAGGTTTAATTGAAGCGCGTTGGCAGGGACAGGAACTCGTGTTACGGGGATTATCTCAGTGGGAATTGCTCAACCAGGAACGCGATCTCAATCTCCAAGACCTAGCTGAAGGCAGACCCTTACGGGATTGTTGCGGCACCTGTCTCCACTATCGCGGGCAAAATTGCCGAAACCCAGCCTCTCCCTTGTATGGATTTAAGGTCACGGCTGAAGGATATTGTCCCGTGTTTGAATCCAGGTTTGCTGAATAGCTGAGATGCCTATGCTCTCTGGATTCCAAAGAGCATAGGTCGTTAGGCAACCATTAAATCAATCATGCCTCTTGCGTGATCGGGAGTTCAAGGTATCTGAATCTGAGTTTGCCAACCGTTTCTGATAGGGGCTAGCTTCCGGTTGCTAATTTGAATTTTCGCCCGATATAGGATCAGCTTTTGCTATCCTCCTCAGAGAGGTTGTCGTAGATTCTGGTACGTCACGTTCCCTCCTTAAAATGCTCTCTGAATAAAAATTTGAAACTGTCTAATAACTGTATAAAAAATGGAATTCGAGTTTGATCCGGCTAAGAGTGCTTCAAACAAGAATAAGCATGGCGTGGATTTTGATGAAATCCAGTCCCTTTGGAGCGATCTGT
>JAYKHH010000036.1:0-8445 GCA_035285265.1 Leptolyngbyaceae cyanobacterium
TCGATGAATGCAGAAACGATTGCTCAGCTATCAAGACCCCAATCACCCGGCGTCATGCAGGCAATGGAGCGTAATATTATCGGGTTATTGGGCGGCTTACCTTCTGAGCACTTCAATATTGAAGTAACTACTAGTCGCGAAAATTTGGGTCGATTACTCGCTTCAGCCATGATGAGTGGCTACTTTCTTCGCAATGCGGAACAACGGATGGGGTTTGAGCAATCCTTGAAAACAGGTGATCTACAATTCACCGAGGACGAGTAAGCTCAAGCGAGTCCTTGGTAGTCAGCCATGATTAGTTTCCGTGGTAGCAAACACCTCTTCCGAATTCCACCCATTGCAATCCTCTAGCAGCTCGGCATCATTATCGAATTGGATGCCGAGCTTTGATGCGTTGATACTCAGGCGATCGCTACTCACCTGGTATCAAGAGTTTGGACGGGATTTACCCTGGCGGCAGATTCGAGATCCCTACGCAATTTGGGTGTCGGAGATTATGCTCCAACAAACCCAAGTTAAAACGGTAATTCCCTACTATGAGCGTTGGTTAGCTTTATTTCCTACGGTTGAGCATTTGGCTGCGGCTAGCCAACAGGAAGTGCTCAAGGTTTGGCAAGGATTGGGTTATTATGCCCGGGCTCGTAATTTGCATCAAGCAGCCCAGAAAATTGTCCAAGAGCATGACGGTCACTTTCCGAGTCATCTACAAACCGCCCTGGATCTCCCTGGAATTGGACGCACCACCGCAGGGGGGATTCTCAGTGCAGCCTTCAATCAGCCCGTGGCGATTTTAGATGGCAATGTAAAGCGGGTTTTAGCCCGTCTGACAGCCTTACCCGTTGCTCCTGCTAAGGCGATGAAGCAACTCTGGCAGATTTCGGAAACACTCCTTGATCCAGAGCATCCCCGCGATTTTAATCAAGCTCTAATGGATTTGGGAGCGACCCTTTGCACCCCGCAAAATCCAGCTTGTTTAATCTGT
This sequence comes from Leptolyngbyaceae cyanobacterium, assembly GCA_035285265.1. GTDB lineage: Bacteria > Cyanobacteriota > Cyanobacteriia > JARCMD01 > JARCMD01 > JAYKHH01. The sequence continues at coordinate 983 of JAYKHH010000036.1, forward strand.
CCTTGGATAGCTTATTGTGAAGCTCAGCGTTTGAATCTGCAATCGAGTCTACCTATGTCTGAAGCCCGTCCCCCCCTGCCTCACAAGTCTATTGGAGTCGCTGTAATTTGGAATGATCAGGGACAAATTTTAATTGATCGCCGCCGCCAGGAAGGTTTACTGGGGGGGCTCTGGGAATTCCCAGGGGGCAAAGTAGAACCCGGAGAAACGATTCCTGACTGTATCCACCGGGAGATTGCAGAAGAACTAGGGATTGAGATTGCTGTAGGGGAAGCGCTGATTACGATTGACCATGCCTATACCCATTTTCGAGTCACGCTAAATGTCTACCATTGCCGCCACCTCAGCGGTGATCCCCAACCCCTAGAATGTGACGAGATCCGTTGGGTTACCTTAGAAGAAATTGACCAGTTTCCCTTCCCGAAGGCGAATGTGCAGATTATTGAAGCCCTGAGAGAAGGAAAAAGTCAAGGATTTCCAGGCTAAAGGGGGAATTTTGGATTTTGGATTGGGAAGATGAGACACAACCCACCTGTCCACCTGTAGGGGCATCTCCTTGTAGGTGCCCTCAATCTATCGGGCACCCTTAAACCCGTTTGCACAGCACCCAACGCAGTTCCATCGGTGGCTCTTCTAAGGGAAAGAGATCGCGACCGCTGGCCCAATTTTCAAACCACCCTGTTGGCGGCCACGCTTCAGTCGGTAAGTGTGCACGTTCGTATTCTAATACTGACTCACTGGAAATAATTTCTAACGGCAATTGCTCAAAAGCAGCTTGTAGATCGGACTCAGTAAATAGGGTTGACCAAGTCACTTCCGACAGTTCGCGGGTCAGTTGATCGGGTTCATAACTGTTTTTTGCCACAAATAAACTAAACAAAAACAGCCCACCCGGACAGACATAGTCATAAATTTTGGCCAGTAGTAACCGCAGTTGATTCACATCTCGGAAATGGGAGATCACCTCTGCACAGATCACCAAGTTATAGGTTAAGGGTCTCAGCCGTACCAGCGGATCTAAGAAATCTCCTTCAATCACATTCACGGATAAATTTTCAGTTTGGGCTGCGATTCGCAATTTTTCGGCAAATCCTGAAGTGAGTTCTAAAGCATCAACCGTTAGTCCTAACCGCGCTAGTGGCAAGGTATTTCGACCTGTTCCGGCACCAATATCCAGAATTTTGCCTGGATTCGAGTCACCCAGTTGAGCCGCTAAATCCATAACCTTGGCATCGGGGTGTGTCCCAAACAGGGGGGGAACCCTGGTCGAGTTCCAATGATTATATTGGTCTGCAATAGAAGTAAGGGTGTAGGTGATAGAGTAGTTAATCCCAGTGGCAGGAGGCGGAGTCGGTTCATAGGTAATCACAACTTGAGAAGCCGATGAAACTTGGAACCCCTCAACTAACTTATCTTTTAATAAAAAACGTAGATGCTCGACCTCTTCGGCGCTGAATGCTTTCCCCCATGTTTCAAACAGAGTTGCCAAACGTTCTACGTAGGTATCTAGGAGCGCTGGCAAACAAGGTAGAAGTAATTCTCCTCGGATGTAGGTTTAGCGGATTAAAACGGTATGAAAACTGCTCTTAAGCATGTTCAGTAGGTAGGTCTAATTTTTGATTTTTGTAAGATGGGATAGTCTGACGGCATACTCTACGGGAAGCAAGCTACCAGAAAAGCAATGGTATACCCTAGGGTGGTATTGGATTTTGCAAACCCCCAGCCATTCTACAGTTAATTTCACCCACCTAATTACTGAATCTTCAGGGGGCTGCATGGAGTATCTGCAGGCAGATATATCAGTTGGTACAAGATTTTGGATTCACACCGAGCTATTCTGAAGCCCAAAATCCGAAAGTGCTTCAGTTCTAGGGTCATTCTAAGTTTTGTATACTGAAATCTAAGATTCACTAATTTTTTACATGACTGCTCCCATACCCACCGTTTATTTTTTTGAAGGCATTCACGAAGAAATTGATAATGTCAGCTTGCGACGCGATCGCGCATCAGGTGCTCGGATCGTGCGGCTGAGCTTTACAGAATTAAAGGCAATCTCCAGATTTAATAGTTTTAGTAAAAAATTTTCTAATGCCCTGTATTTAACGGATGAAGAGGGGGCGATTAGTATCGCACCTTCCTCCGTCAAGTTCATCTTTGGAGGGCCAGAAGGGGATGATTTTGAGCGCCTAGATTGCCAATTTGAGATTACCCGTGACGATCATTGGGAGCGCTTGATGCGGTTTATGAACCGCTATGCTGAATTCAATGGCATGGCTTACGGTGAACCAGAGACGGGAGCATCATGAAAATAGCAATTACAGGGGCAACGGGTTTTGTGGGGAGTCGCTTAGTCGAGCGACTTCAGTCAGAGGGGCACCAAATCTTGATTTTGACTCGGAGTGCTACCCAGGCTGAACGAGTGTTTCCTCAATCGGCTTTTCCCAATTTAGAGCGAGTCGTTTACACCCCCACGGAATCAGGAGATTGGCAACAGTCGATTAGCGGCTGCGATGCTGTGGTCAACCTAGCCGGAGAACCGATTTCGGAGCGTTGGACTCCCGCCCATAAGCGCAGCATTATGGAAAGCCGTCAGATCGGGACGCAGAAAGTCGTCGAAGCGATCGCCCAGGCGAATCCCAAACCTACCGTATTAGTGAATGCCTCTGCAATCGGCTACTACGGTACCAGTGAAACCGCCACCTTTGATGAGAGTAGTTCATCGGGTAATGACTTTTTAGCGCAAGTCTGCCAATCCTGGGAAGCGGCGGCTCAAGCGGTAACTGCCAGCGGGACTCGGTTAGTGATTTTGCGATTTGGAATTGTGTTAGGGATGGGGGGTGCGATCGCCAAAATGTTGCCACCCTTTAAGTTATTTGCCGGTGGCCCCATTGGTTCAGGTCAACAGTGGTTCTCCTGGATTCACCGAGAGGATCTGGTGAACCTAATTCTGCGAGCCATTACTCAACCCGACATGGCAGGCGTATTTAACGCCACTGCTCCGAACCCTGTGCGGATGAAGGACTTTTGCCAAACCCTTGGAGAAGTTTTGAGCCGCCCTTCTTGGTTGCCAGTCCCTGCCTTTGCGATCGAAGCGTTGCTAGGCGATGGCGCGATCGTCGTGCTAGAAGGCCAAGAAGTGTTACCTAAACGCACTCTGGACTCTGGGTTTGAGTACCAGTATCCAATGCTGAAAGAGGCGCTTCAGCAAGTTCTGGCCTCCCATTAGGCAACTACTCCCATTTGATTAGATACCACGCAGTCCTTGAGTCAAACTTATGAATACCGAAAGACAACCCATTCAGGTGATTGGCGGGGGACTCGCTGGAACGGAAGCCGCTTGGCAGATTGCCCAGGCTGGAATTCCGGTGATTTTGCATGAAATGCGTCCTGAGCGTCTTAGTCCTGCCCACCATACCGAGCACTTGGCGGAGTTGGTGTGTAGTAACTCCTTTGGGGCACAGTCGAGCGATCGCGCCTCTGGTCTGCTCCACGAAGAACTCCGACGCTTAGGCTCCTTCATTATCCATACTGCTGATGCCCATGCAGTACCAGCGGGGGGTGCCTTGGCCGTAGACCGAGCTGAGTTCAGCCGCAGTTTAACAGAAACCCTAGAACGGCATCCCCTAGTAGAATTGCGACGGGGGGAAGTCCACCAATTGCCCACGGACGGGATTGTGGTGCTGACCACTGGCCCCCTCACCAGTCCCGATCTGACAGCGGACTTGCACCGCTTCACCGGGATGGAGTACATGAGCTTCTTTGATGCGGCTAGTCCGATTATTGTAGGGGAGTCGATTAACTACGAAGTAGCATTTCTGGCTTCCCGCTACGACCGAGGTGAGGCTGCTTACCTCAATTGCCCAATGAATCGAGAACAATACCTGCATTTTTGGCAGGAACTTTGTCAGGCAGAGCAGGCAGAACTCAAGGATTTTGAGCGAGAAACGGCTAAGTTTTTTGAAGCCTGTTTACCCATTGAGGAAATGGCAAAACGGGGGGAAGACACGATGCGCTACGGCCCCTTAAAGCCTGTGGGTCTGTTTGATAGCCGCAATGGAGATTTTCGGGATCCTGAAAACCGCTCCAAGCGGCCCTACGCGGTAATTCAACTGCGTCAAGAAGACAAGGCGGGTCAACTGTGGAATATGGTCGGTTTCCAAACTAATTTGCGTTGGGGTGAGCAGAAGCGTGTGTTTCGCCTAATTCCAGGGGTAGAACAGGCAGAGTTCGTTCGGATGGGGGTGATGCACCGGAATACCTTTATTAATGCGCCAGAACTGCTGTCATCGACCTTGCAATTCAAAAACCGTCCTACGCTGCTAGCGGCAGGTCAATTGATTGGGACGGAGGGCTACACGGCTGCCACAGCAGGCGGATGGCTCGCAGGCACCAATGCCGCCCGCTTAGCTCTGGGACTGACTCCCCTGAGCCTTCCGGTAACAACGATGATGGGAGCTTTGTTTGATTTTATTAGCAGCGCATCGCCGAAGCATTTTCAACCCATGCCGCCTAACTTTGGCATTTTGCCAGCGTTGCCGGAACGGATTCGCGATAAACAGAAACGGTATGGAATGTATCGCGATCGCTCCTTCGAGGATCTGGGCAGTTGGCGTACACAATATCAACTCCTAGAGCCCTTAATTGCTTAAGGCTAGTCCTGTGGACACCAGAAAGCGAGATCGCCCTTGCTTAAAATCAAAGCAGGGGCGATCGCTCTTTCTAATCAGTGTCTGATAACGAGGTTCAACCGCTTGACAGTTAGCTGACCCCAGCCGCTACTTTCTTGCCTGTGGCAGCCTGATGATCGGGCTCCACAGACTCACCTTCTAGGAAAGATCGGAGCATCCAGGCCATTTCTTCGTGCTGTTCCATGAGTCCAGTCAAGAAGTCTGCGGTTCCTTGATCATGGAATCTATCTGCTGACTGATCCACATGCTGACGCAGGTTGCGAATAATCTGCTCATGATCCATCATCAGATTCGTGACCATCTGAGCTGCTGTGGGAATGGTTCCAGCATCTTCCTTTAGGGATGTGTATTGGAGGAAGCCTTTAGCAGTCCCCACGGGAAAGCTACCTAGGGCACGAACTCGCTCGGCGATCGCATCAATATTAGCGGATAAGATTTCATAATGCTCTTCCCATAACTTATGCAAAGAACGGAATTGCGGCCCTACTACATCCCAGTGATACTTCTTAGTTTTGATTAAAAGTAGATAGGCATCGGCTAGATCGTGGTTGAGCAAATCACTCACGCCTTGAAGCTGCTCTTCGGATAGGCCAATATTTAACTTACGCATATTAATCTGACTCTCCACTCGTTGGCTTTGTACCCAACTTAACTAAATGGTCTCAGTGGGAACATCAACCAATTGAGGGATTGTAGGCAGCACTAGGAGACTGAGGTTTACCAGAAGTGTCGTGTATTTTTTCTGGCCTTACGGACAGAAGGGCGCAAGCGTTGGGACCCTAGGTTGGTACATGCTTTTGAGCCATCTGCTTAGCAATCCAGCGTATGCTCTAGTTCCCAGGGACTAATGCGGGAATTGAAGTCTTGCCACTCTCGATGTTTCAGCTTTAAATAAGCGCTAACAAATGCCTGACCTAAGGATTGGGACAACTCGGTGCTGGCTTCCAGACAGCGCAGCGCATCCAACAAATTGCCGGGTAGTTGTTTGACCGTTCCAGGGGGGAGTGGCTCTGTGTAGCTATTGTTGTTGTAACGAGGGCCAGGGTCACGCTTTTGGTTGATGCCATCCAACCCAGCAGCAATCAGTGCCGCCGGTAAGAGGTAGGGGTTGGCGGCACCATCGGCAAGGCGAAACTCGAAGCGTCCTGGTTCTGGAATGCGGATGGTGTGGGTGCGGTTATTGCCTGTGTAACTAATCGTATTGGGTGACCAGGTGGCACCGGAGGCTGTGACGGGGGCATTAATACGTTTGTAGGAGTTAATGGTAGGGTTGGTGAAGGCGCAGAGGGCGGCAGCGGAGTTCAGGACACCTCCAATAAACTGATAGGCTAGGGTCGAGAGTCCTAATTCTCCTTCGGGGTCGTGGAAAAGATTGGTGTCACCGATGGTATCCCAGACAGAAAGGTGGGTGTGGCAACCATTGCCCGTGAGATGGGAAAACGGTTTGGGCATAAAGGTAGCGCGGAGGCCATGCTTTTCTGCGATCGCCTTAACCATGTACTTAAAGAAAGCATGGCGATCGGCAGTAATCAGCGCATCGGCATACATCCAATTCATTTCAAACTGACCGTTGGCATCTTCATGGTCATTTTGATAGGCTCCCCAGCCCAGGGTGAGCATGGCATCACAGATTTCCGAAATCACGTCGAAGCGACGCATCAAGGATTGCTGGTCGTAGCAGGGTTTACTTTGGCGATCGCGCGGATCAGAAATCTGTTCTCCATCGGCGGACAGTAGAAAATATTCACACTCTACCCCTGTCCGCACCCGGTAGCCTTGGGATTCAGCTTGGGCCAGCACCTGTTTTAGCACCATACGCGGCGTTTGGGCGATCGCACTACCATCGGGCCAGTAAAGATCGGCGGGCATCCAAGCGACATCGGGTTGCCAGGGAAGCTGAAATAAGCTGGTGGCATCCGGCATGGCAAACATATCCGGATCGGAGGGAGCCAAATCCATCCAGGCCGCAAAGCCTGCAAAGCCTGCACCGCTGATAGCCATTGCATCAATCGCCTGGGCTGGCACTAATTTGGCCCGTTGAGTTCCAAACAGGTCGGTGAAGGAAATTAGGAAGTAACGAATGCCTTGTTCACGGGCGATGTCAGAAAGGGATGCAGTCATGGGAGCAATGTAGGGGGAGCGCTCAGTAATCTATGCCAAGTCTCGCCCCACAGATTGTTCTCAGTAAACAAAAAGCGGTTGAAAACTGCCCAGTCAACAGCCTAGTAGACCTTGGCATCCATAAACCGACCCTGGGTAGGGGCATGGCAGTGCCATGCCCTAGGAGGAATGGTGGGTAAATCAATGCCTACAACTATGAGTATCAGCGCTGCCCAACAGTCGTAGAGCACACTGCTTCCGCTCTAGAGCCTTTGTAAACCGTAGGCTAAACTCAAATTCCAGAGCTATGGATCGAAAATACGGTCGGGTCGGTTGTTCTAGCTGAGTCAGATTCAGAGTAAGCCCAACGACGATAATCTACGAGGAGATGATGCATGAGGCGTTGCTTAATCGTTAAGAGGACGCTGTAGAGCAAGCCATTCCCAGCAGCTTCTAAAACTGGATGGGGCATAAACATAAACGGAGGTGGTAACTCCACCTGCACCTCTAAATCTGCCCTGCCTTGTAAATGAGTCACACCCTGAATTAAACAGGGAGAAAGTTTCCCGACTAAGTTCAGCCTAAACCGTTGATTGATATACTCAATGCCCCGGATCTCGCAACCCACAGAATTGAGGTGAACCGTTCCATCCGCTTTAGCCCATACCCGCATAT
>JAYKHH010000037.1:0-3329 GCA_035285265.1 Leptolyngbyaceae cyanobacterium
AACAACACAAATACAATAAAGGCTTAAAACAAAAATATCAAACAAATCATAATTCCTAAAAATAAAATCAAAATCATCAAGGCCCCCATACCCCTTAAATGATCATTCACTATCTTTTCTCCATAGCCGCCAGGGTAATTTAGGCTCCCATCAAGAGGGTTGATGCTTTATGGCCTTTAATTATATTTAATTCGGCTATAAAAAACCCAAGGCTACTACATTTCCCCATGCTTTGAATACTATTTTGGCAGGAAGAATCGCAAGCGAGTCGCTCGGAGGCAAAAAGTTGGCAACTCAGCAAAATTTCAGCTCCTGGTTGAGAAGTCCTAAGTTGAAGGAGTTCGGTCAATAATAGAGAGGGAGTAGGCAATCGTGGCGCTACCAATGCTGGCAGTTAGGAGCGGTGTTGTATGAAAGTGGGTCTGCGGGCTGATTTAAATGATGTCAATGTGGATGTGGCTCAACCGAGCAGTCAACGTCAACTGGCGATCGCTATTTCAGCGATCGCTGAATCCATTGACCGTACAGTACCCCTGAATCTTTGCTTGATTCTAGACCACAGTGGCTCTATGGGCGGGCAACCTCTCGAAACGGTAAAGCAGGCCGCGCAAAGGTTGGTAGACCAACTCTCACCGAGCGATCGCATTTCCGTTGTTGCTTTTGACCATCAAGCCAAGGTATTAGTGCCGGGGCAAATTGTCGAGAATCCGATCAGCATCAAAACCCAGATCGGTCAGCTCCGGGCTGCGGGGGGAACGGCGATCGACGAGGGACTCAAACTGGGGATTGAAGAACTGGCAAAGGGCAAAAAAGACCGAATTTCCCAGGGATTTTTGTTGACTGACGGGGAAAACGAGCACGGCGACAATAACCGCTGCCTCAAATTTGCAGAATTGGCTGCTAGCTATAACTTAACGATTAGTGCCTTGGGTTTTGGCGATCACTGGAACCAAAATGTTGCCGAACAAATTGCCGATATTGGGGGTGGCACCCTGTCCTATATTCAACAGCCTGATCAAGCGGTGACTGAATTTAATCGTCTGTTCCAGCGGATGCAGTCCGTAGGACTGACCAATGCCTACCTGCAACTGTCCCTTGCACCCCAGGTGCGTTTGGCAGAACTGAAACCCATTGCCCAAGTGGCCCCCGATACGGTGGAACTGCCTGTGCAGCAAGAGGTAGATTTTTATGCGGTGCGCTTGGGAGATTTGATGGTAGATAGTCCACGGGTGGTGTTAGCTAACCTGTACTTGAGTGGGCTACCCGCAGGGCACCAGACCATCGCCCAAGTCCAAATTCGCTATGATGACCCCGCCCAGGGCAAGGTCGGGTTACTTTCTGAGGCTATTCCCGTAACGGTCAACGTGGTCAGTGGCTTCCAACCGACCCCCAATCCAGCGGTGCAAACCCATATTCTGGCCTTGGCGAAGTATCGTCAAACCCAAATTGCCGAGACTAAATTACAGCAGGGCGATCGCGCCGGGGCTGCCACGATGCTGCAATCCGCTGCCAAAACTGCCTTGCAAATGGGTGATCATGGAGCTGCGACGGTGCTACAAACCAATGCAACGCGCCTTCAGTCTGGAGATGAACTATCGGAAGCCGATCGTAAGAAGACTCGAATTGTCTCTAAAACCGTGTTGCAGTAAGGAGATTTCTCTAAAATAATGCCCCTACCTTCCCAAAAATCTCCTCAGACCCCCAACCGCTCAAACCTGAAACTGAACTAACAACCAGGTTCCGACTTGGGTTTGGCTGCTCTGGCGAGTTTGTTGGAGGGCAGATTCAAGGGTAGAGATTGCCAATCCTGGTAATACCTGGGATTGCTGAATGCGCCGACTGCCTCCCCCCCTGGTTGACTGACAAAACATCGCTTGCAAAGCCTTCAATCCATTGATGGGAAAGGCATTCAGGCGATTTAATGTCATACTCTTTGTCTTGTGGTCGGAAACCCTTGCGGGCCAAGGCTTTTGGTGATATTCAGACAAACTTTTGTCAGTCAATCAGGGGCACACCTGGCACCCGCTGAGGGAGTTCCATGATCGGGACTTAATACTCCCCTTCTGTCATGAATAACCTGGGCTCTTGAATTGAAAATGGGTCAGCACACCGTTGGAGGAGCGATCGCTGCGCCGCCTCTAGGAACTCTAGAACCTCTAGATTAGGGGTGCAATTGTCCCAAAGTCGTTGAAAGTCCTCGACCTTCTCAGTTACCCGCTCCTGATCTTCTGAGTTCCAAGAGCGGAAGACATCAATGCACTCGAAATTATCGACTAGCGCATTCGCACTTTCATTAGCAGAGCCCCCAAGGGCGACCGTATTTCCATCCACATCCCCAAACAGCCCTAACTTCTCTTGATAAAAGGAAGGAGTTGAAAATTATTAGAATCGCTGAAGCCCTGATTGAACTGACCTGGTTGACGCTCTGACTGAATGCCAGGAACGAGACTTGAACTCGTGACACGAGGATTTTCAGTCCTCTGCTCTACCAACTGAGCTATCCCGGCGTGATTTTTAGTGCTTAATTAGCCTAGCAAACTTACAAGCCATTAGCAAGCACTCATTTAGAATAGCATCCCCTAGGCCATCTATCTGCGATCGCGCCCATCATTTCAGGCTCATAATTTCGGCAAGGTCATCTAGAACCCAACCCTGTTACGGCCTAGAATCTGCTTGCAGTTGTTGCCCTGAGTGCAGAGTCTAGTAGGGAAAGCGATCGCCTAACCCAGCAGTGTGCGATCAATGGCGTGACTGATGGTCGATGCGAAATCTAGCCAATGACGATCAAGCAGGTGTTTTAGCACTCAACCTCATCGTTCCAGTGCTATTCGACGGATACGAGGTTGAATAAGAGCGAATTACACTTGATTGCGGGTAGAAGCTGCCACAAGCGCTCAAATTCTAGCTAACCCACTGCATAGTCGCTCATCTCCCGCCTAAAAGGAGGATGAAACCCCAGCACAATATCCTGCTTGGGCACCCCTAAGTCCACCCGATCCGCCGCAATATCGTGCTCGGTTGAATCGTAAATAGGACTTACGCAGTTGCCATGAATGAGTAGGGTTTTTGGGAATTTTTGAAGGGCTGCGGCCCTTCAAAAATTCCCCACTGCGTAAGTCCTGGTAAAAAATCCAAATTTTCTCATTCCGAATATCTAAATGCATAACGCAGTGATACACCCATCGCTTATGGTGCCAACCTAAATGCACAATTTGATATTACCTGTGCACTATCGTTTGCCTCGAATTTCCAGCTAGTAGACGTAGGCGTGAATCTAGCTACCATAAGTCACGGTGGAATTCTTGTCCCCTCCCCTTTGCAAGGGGAGG
>JAYKHH010000038.1:0-5116 GCA_035285265.1 Leptolyngbyaceae cyanobacterium
GTTTTGACGCCGAGAACTACTAATGCCTTCGATGACTCCTTCAATGGAGGCTGTAACATCTTCTTTCATCTCTCCCCCTTTTGATCGAACATTTTCAATCACGGTGGAGATGGCATCCTTAATAATCGGGCCAATATCGCCGGAACCTGCCCTTAGCTCAGAACTAAGCTGGGCGATCGCGGATTTGACAATTTCTCGAATTCTCTCGGCTCTCAACTGACCGACTTCTTTGGCTTGATTTAAATCAGTTGTGATTTTTTCTTTAACTGAGCTAGACATAATTAACTCCTGGTTGCCCCAGGCAGTTCACCCTAGGCTGAAGATTAGCTAGGGATACAAAACCTAATGACTGCATGAGGCTATTTTTTATATCGTTACGTAGCCCTAGGGAGAGCGTTACTTCCTTTAGGAGTAAATTTGGATGCTGACAACTTGATGGCTTGAGATTTTGCTGCCAGAGCACAGTATGACCCAGGAGATTGCTTTTTGGAATGGCTATAAGCCTCACCTTCCTAAGCCCCTCCTCATGGGTCTCAGGTATTGGATCGCTGAAAGGCTGATGGGGATTTCCAGATTTTTCATGAGAAATGCGATCGCCCGCTCTCCCGCTTCAGTTGGAGTTACGCCTGAAAGCATCAGCCTCTCCCTCGACTATTCCGGTGAAACTTGAGGATACAAACCCAGCACTTTACTTAATTGCCGCGCTAAAAAAATTAGAAACTTGGCCGCATCCTGATTATCTTGATGGGCCATCATAGTTGCCACTTGCATCAATGCTTTCACCAATCCTGCATCTAGCAATTCTGGTTGACTGTCTAACACCTGTGGCTCCTGTCCACTGGGACACTTGAGCAGTTGATCGATCAGGTTAAAGTATTGTTCTTGACGAGGGTTTGACATGATGATTGCTGAATAAAGGAGTTAGAAATTTTTGGCGGTGTGGGCGATCGGATCAAACTCAAAGCGTTTGGAATGGTGGGTTTCACCGTACATGCTGAAGGTAACCGTCGGTTCATCGCCAACCGCTTCCACGCAGTGAATTGCATCGGGCGTAAAGCTAATGATGTCTCCCGGCAGTAATGTAACTTCAGCCGTTGCTTCCACCCAATCTGGAAACTGGGGATCAGGTATCCGTTTCCAAAACGTGTTTTTTTCTTCCCCCTTCAGGAGCGTGACAATGCCCCAGGTGCCGTGATTATGAATGGAGGATCGGGTACCCGGCCAGTAGGTGGCAATTTGCACTGTTAACGGGTAGCCAATTTCGTCGTAAAGCATAATCACCCCCGTGCCTGTATCGGGGTTAGGTTCTACATACTGGGTCTGTATCCAGTAGGAATTGGTGATCAACCGTCGCACGAGTAGCAACAGTTGAGGTAAACAATCGGTTTCATCAAATGCTGCTTCCAGGGTATCTTCCACTTCTGTTAAAAAGCGATGAAATCGATAGGGTGTGCGGAGCAAATCCCATTCCCTGACAGGTTTGCAAACCTGCCACTGCCCTGTTTTTGTGACCAATAAATCTCGATGTTTCATCGCTATTGCAACCACAGGATATTGGGTTCCTCTTTACGTGACTTTAACGGGCAAGTCATACTAGGGCAGCATTGGTTCACGGCTAGCTGGGGATGTAGAACAAACTTACGTGGATTTCAACCAACGGTATGAGGGATATAAAAACGACATTACTGCATCGGAATGAGGGGGGCTCCAGGGATTTGCCGATCAGCCCAAGCATCCGGTAATTCAGTAATGCCATAAAACAATCACAGCATTTCTCTTCTTATACCAAATGGTTTTAAGCTCACATGCAGCTATCATCCCGTCCATCGCCTAAATCCCATTAGTTCTGTACTCAGTCGCTCAAGCTACGGTATTGCAATAAGTTTGAAGAAAGGCTAGGGATGGGGTACAGGTATTTGCCAACCTAAATATGAGTCTTTATAGGTCAGGGGACTAGCATTTTAATGACCATACAGCTAAGAACCTCTTGAAGAATCATTGATTGAGTAGCGGTATACTTGGCTTCCTCCTAATCCCCGACGCTGCGGAAAAGTTGCACCCATCAAGCCGGAGGGAACTGCTCGAAAAGTCTTTCTTTGCGTGGGCAAAGCCTTTCTAAAAGAGTTGACAGCATGAAGTGCGGGAAATTAGGGAGATCGGTTCAGATTCGAGTATTGATGGAGACTATTCAGATAAGGTCTAAGGTGGTCTACCTGTGGGGAGGTTCATGTAACTTCTTCATGCAAAATCGATTATAAAATTGCATGGATTATAAAGGCTGGAAACAATTCTAGCCAAGGATTCCATCTCCTGCCATTGCCTATCGTTTCATGCAAAATTAGCATGACCCTATTTTTGATGCTGTTGTATTTTTGAAAAATATTCAGTATTAAAACGAGCGATTATGGCCTCTAAAGCCTTCTTGAATTTAGCCTGGAAAACGCTCAAAGCAAGATCGAAAGTGATGAATTGACAACATTTAAATCAGTAACAAGTGCTACTAAATGAAAGCCCAAAATGCTTGCAGTGAACCCATTTCAAGCGCAATCTTAAGAAATTATTTAAACGCTTAAGTTGAACACAATAAAAAGGCATTGTTGTTTATAAATAAACCTTAACTGGTTCTTAATTAAAGTGCGATGGGATTGGTGCTTTATTGTTCACGCTCACTTATACAAGGTAAAGATTTGGCAAACGCGCTCCAAACCATCTTAGAGGGTGTTTGAAAAGGGGAGCGTGACGTTACAAAATCTCGGATCACGCCTCCGAGAAAAGCCTTCCAAGCCTCATTCGACCGTGGGTAGACATCGAGATCGGGGTCATTCATCTCATCGTTGGGGACTTTTCAAACACCCTCTCAGAGGGTATTGAAAAAGTTCCCGATTGTAGGATAGGTGCCTGCGATCGCGCCAGGACTGACTTATCAGTTCGCGACCACTTTCAAGGACAGAACTAGCTTTTGCGGTCATCAAACACCTTTCCAGGGTCATGTACTGGGAGGTCAACTCAGTCAAGTTTGTACTTAACCGTGTTAACCCTATGGCACATACCATTACAAACCGCTGCACGCAATGTGGGGATTGCGTCCCCCAATGTCCCCAAAATGCCATTAAGCAGGAAGAGGGAGTGTTCTGGATTGATCCCATGTTATGCAATGACTGCAATGGCTATGCTGCTGAGCCACAATGCGTCAGTATTTGTTCGATCGAGCTACCGCCAATGCCCTTACAGGCAAAGAAGGGTCGTTGTAAAACAACTGCCAGAATGCTCCCTAGCCCTAACTTGTTTGTGAATGGCAAAAGTAATCCGTTTGCCTCTGCGATCGCCGTCTGGGAGGCTTGTAATGTATTGGCTCAAGGTCAATCTATTCCTTGGCAGGTTGATCCGAATGGAAAGCTTTATTATGAGCGGCAGGTAAATGGGGGACGAGGAACCCTCGTCTTCCGACTCACCAATGCCCTCGACTCAGAAGCCCCTGTTACCCTGGACAACGCAGCGGCTCAGGCTGAAATTGCGAATTGGGATGTGAGGGCCGCCTGTCTACACTTGGTTTATGCCGCTCATGCTATGGCTTTAGAAAACCCCTGGGAACAGGAATTTGTGATTAGCGATCGCCAGATTGAAACCTATTTAGGGTTGGAAAAGCGTAAAGATCTCAGCAAGCTTGCCAAGTTGACTTTGATCAAGGAGTTGGCTCAGCAGCCTTGCAAACTCCAACTTGATATTCATTGGTCTCCACAGGGGCGGGTGCGAGGGTTTTCGCTAGAACAAAGCCGTCTCTGGCATTTACTCGATGTTCAGCATTACTTTCAGGAAGATGACTTGGGCTGCAAACATCTCACTGGACTTACTTGTCGGGTGAAAGCCGGAGCCTGGTCAAAATACTTTCTCAATCGACGGGAAGCGAGGGAAGGGACTGCCTTTTATCAATACAGTAGTTTGCCTAAAGCACTCCTGTGGACTGTGACCAGTCTGTGGCAGCAGCATGAAGGTGCCTGTCGTATGTTGCTATGGCTGTTGTTCAAAACCAAAATGGGTGCTGAACAACGCCTCACCCTACCAACTCTGATGCGGATTGCCTATGGAGAAGCGAAGGTGTTTCAAGCGGCAACTCACCGAGAAGAACGCAAGCGCCTGCTGCGATCCTTCGAGAGCGATTTAGAAGTGCTCCATCACTATGGATTGAAGCCAATCTTTGACCCCATCACCTACCCACCCGATATTCAACCCCTGTGGGCCAAGCTGGCAGATCTTCCCGACGATGCCGAAGCGGCCCTGGAATTTTGGACGCAGGATGGTAGCAACGACCACCGCCTCACCGATGCTGCTCCCCGTGATAAGTGGAAGCGGTTGATGCACGCACGACTGTTATGTTTCGAGTTGCCGGAAGGATGGGAGAGCCAAGCCAATCAAGCTACGAACAAGAAATTACGCCAAGCTCAACGCAAAGCAACTGCTCAATTGCGAACGAACCAGTCAGCTTTGGCGCGATCGCCGCTTTCGAGTCAGCAGATTATTGCAGCTCGAAAACATCTGCAAATCAGCCAGCGAGATCTGGCAAACCATGTGGGCAAAAGTCAAAGTTGGGTTCGTGATATTGAGAGTGGACGTTTGCAAGTTGGGTTCAAGGAGCAACAGCTTCTTTCAAAAGTATTGGGTATGAATCCATAAATGCAGTTTAGATGCGTAACAGCTTATGAAGAGATTTAAGCATTGTGTAGTAATTGTATCCCTGAAGGCTATAGCTTCTTCTTGTTCCTGTTTTTGATGGATGGGCGAGACCTGCTTTTCTTGGTTGCTGCCCTGCTTGTAGCCCTTTCGTAGGCTGGGTCATGCTCAGCAAAGCTGATAATAAAGACTCGTTTGGGTGGTGGTGAGTCATAGACACGATACACCAGCCTATAGGCAATATCATCGTACGTAAATCCTACTGCATTCCAACCCGACAAAAGGCCATGGAGAATATGGGATGGGAACTCTTCGCATCCAAATGGATATTTGGGCAAGATCTCTTCAGAGATGACGTGAAAGATTCTTTCTAGCTGTGTTGATAACTCAGGTAAGTCTTCAACGTAAATCAGGTGATGAATTTGTACCTGATATCTCGAATTTGCAC
>JAYKHH010000039.1:0-3599 GCA_035285265.1 Leptolyngbyaceae cyanobacterium
CCTAAGGTTTTCCAAGCGCTCATAGCGTTCTGTTACAGATTGAGGTGAGTCTTGCCAATGAATTGCTAGGGTTGCCAGATAGGTATACAGCAGCAAGTGGCCTAGCTTTTCTGCCTTAGTAGCCAAATAGCCAGAATTATAGGACGTAGCTTCGATCAACAGGGGAACTCGGTCTACCACTTCTAACCAATATCATCACAATCCTGCGATCTTGCGCGGATTATTGGTGATCAAGCGAATTTGTTTCACACCCAAATCGTTGAGAATCTGCGCGCCTACCCCGTAATTCCGTAGGTCTGCCGGAAACCCCAGACGTTCATTGGCTTCTACGGTATCCAGCCCCATATCTTGGAGTGAATACGCTTTCAATTTGTTCACCAAACCAATCCCTCGACCTTCTTGTCGGAGGTAAACAACCACACCCTGACCAGCACTCTCAATCATTTTCATGGCTGCTTGGAGTTGCATGCGGCAGTCACACCGCAAAGACCCTAAGGCATCTCCCGTCAAGCATTCAGAGTGCATTCTGACCATGACTATATCCTGGGAAAAGGTATGAGGATCCCCTTTGACGACAGCAATATGCTCTGAGTTATCTAAAAGGTTGCGATAGGCATAAACTTGGAACGTTCCAAATTCCGTGGGTAGCTTCGCGATCGTTTCGCGTTGGACAAAACGCTCGTGCTGAAGGCGGTAGCTAATCAGATCAGCAATGCTAATAATTTTGAGTTGATGCTTATGGGCGTACTCAATCAGCTCTGGCAACCGAGCCATGGAACCATCAGGATTTTGGATTTCGCAAATCACCCCCGATGGGTAGAGTTTTGCAAGACGCGCTAAATCCACGGCTGCCTCTGTATGACCTGCCCGTTTCAGCACACCACCCTCTCGACTGCGAAGCGGGAAAATATGGCCCGGACGGCGTAAATCCTGGGGCCGAGTAGCTGGATTAATGGCAACTTGAATGGTTCTGGCGCGATCTTCGGCAGAGATGCCAGTGCCCACACCCAAGTTGGGAGCCGCATCAATACTCACGGTGAAAGCAGTCTGGTTACTGTCAGTGTTGTTGCTGACCATTAAAGGTAAATCAAGTTCGTCTAAGCGATCGCCCGTCATAGCTAGACAAATTAAGCCACGGGCATAGACGGCCATGAAGTTAATCAGGTCAGGGGTGGCAAACTGAGCTGCACAAATCACATCTCCTTCATTTTCCCGATTTTCATCATCGACCACGACAATGGCTCGTCCTGCTGCTAGGTCAATCAGGGCTGCGTCAATCGCGTCAAACTCAAAGGGGATGGAGGAGTTACCAAGCAAAGCAGTAGAGAGGGTCAAAGAGGTAAACCGTAAAGTTTTTTAACGTTCGTTTCTTATCTAATGATTGTAGTTCGTTTGGATTATTCGTTTGGATTATATGGTAGCGGTAGCCTCTAAAGCCTTTATAATGCAGCAAAACTGTAGCATTCCTCAATGAGTCACAGGACTCAGACGGGAGGTGAGTGAGAAGTTCCGAATACCCATCACTGACTACCCTGATTAGGATTGCTATAGGTCAGTATCGTGAAATTTCAGGTTTGTTTAATTTTGAGGGGTCGAACATTATGGGTGAGGCAGGGCGCGTATCGGTGGGAATTGTGGGCGCGTCAGGTTATGGCGGGGTGCAGTTAGTCCGACTGCTCCATGACCACCCCAATTTAGAGCTGGTGTACTTGGGCGGTGAGAGTAGTGCAGGCAAGCCTTTTACAGAACTTTACCCGCATTTTGGGGATCAGGTTAAACAGGTGATTGAACCGATTGATCTGGATGCGATCGCCGCTCGCTGTGAAGTTGTGTTTCTTTCATTGCCCAATGGTTTGGCCTATCAGATGGCTCCTACCCTGTTAGCTAAAGGCTGTAAGGTGTTGGACTTATCAGCGGATTATCGATTTTTTAACCTGGATACTTACAAGGCTTGGTATGGGGGCGATCGCACCGACTATGAAGTTGCTGAAACCGCCGTGTATGGGTTGCCGGAACTCTACCGCGATCGCATTGCTGAAGCGCAATTAATTGGCTGCCCCGGATGTTACCCAACTGCTAGTCTTCTCGCCTTATCCCCCTTAATGAAGCAGGGATTAATTATTCCTGAAACAGCCATCATTGATGCTAAATCTGGAGCTTCAGGAGGTGGGCGGCAAGCCAAGACAAATCTCTTGCTGGCGGAAGCCTCTAGCTCCTTAGGTGCCTACGGGGTAGCAAGTCATCGGCATACCCCCGAAATTGAGCAAATTTGCAGTGATTTGGCAGGCCATGAAATTTTGGTGCAATTCACCCCTCACCTGATTCCAATGGTGCGGGGCATCTTGGCAACTGTTTACGCGACTCTACGAGATCCAGGTCTGGTACGGGAGGATTTAATCACAATTTATTCGGCTTTCTATCGATCTTCCGAATGGGTCAAAATCTTGCCCAGTGGGGTTTATCCCCAGACTAAATGGGTCAGTGGTACTAACCTTTGCTATATCGGCATCGAAGTAGACCCCCGTACTGATCGCGTCATTATCATGTCTGCGATTGATAACTTAATGAAAGGACAGGCAGGGCAGGCAATCCAATGTGTGAACATCATGATGGGCTGGCCAGAAACCCTAGGGTTACCTCAATTGAGCTTTTATCCTTAGGAAGTACAGGTTAAACACTGATTTGTAGCTAGACCTGTAGGGGCGCTAGCGCAGCCATGCCGCAGGCTTTAGCATTCGGGCAAAATCTTTGAGACATCTACAAGGTCTTCTGCCGTAGCTTGCTTCTCGCAGGGTATGCTTCGCCCCTACCCAATGCCACAATTTGGGCGATGATTTCATCTCTAAAACTCAATAGCTCGGTGAAAACTTAGTTTTCACCGAGCTATTGAGTTTTATGGGGATAGAGAGCTGCCCTCAAGTTGATTAAATTGAGCTAACATAAATTTGGAATGCCCCCCAGGGGGATGTTGGATATGCTAAATTCAACTAAAGTAAAGAAACGTAAAGAATATTAATACAACCTTGCTAAACAAGACTTGGTTCTCTCATCCGTCCCCTATCCTGACTGCCCCTAACAAGGAGCTGCCTGCTTTTGTTGAGTCGGAGAGCCATCGTGTTAGCCCTTGGTGGGTATTTGCTGGTGCAGTTTTTTTGGTTTCAGTACCCGTTTTTATTCAAGCACCCTTAGTGCGGCTCTTGCCCGGTTTGAGTTTGGGACTCACTGTTGCGTTAGTGGGACTGAGCTTGACGCTCCTATCCCGTCCTGGAAGCCAGCTTTGGGGAGACTTGTTGATCGGGTTTACCTGGAGTTGGTTTGCGGGATCCATCTTCTGGGGTTGGCTACGTTGGGAGCCTATCTTGCATATTCCGGTTGAGGCAATTGGCTTACCATTTGTCATCTGGTGTTTTATACGGGGCTGGGCGAAGGTTGGTAACTTCTTTTACCTGGGCTCCCTGCTGGGGACGGCACTTACGGATTTATACTTTTACCTTGTAGACCTGATTCCCCATTGGCGTCAACTGATGTACGCTGAACCAGAACTGGCATTACCTATTTTTCAGAGTGCGATCGCTCAAGTTAAAACGCCTTGGGGAGTT
>JAYKHH010000040.1:0-7805 GCA_035285265.1 Leptolyngbyaceae cyanobacterium
GAGCATATTGAACTCCTGAGTGGCATTCATCAAGCGCTGAAGCAAGCACTCCCAGAAGTTGGGACAGGCTATGCAGCTAAATTACGGGCTGAAACAATTCAAGCAGATCCGAGATCGCGCCTCATTGCCGTAGCGGGTCACACCCTAGAGAAGACAACGGCTTTCAGTTTGACCTATGAAGCCGAACCGTTAGACTCTTGGAGAGCCTTAGTGGAGCGTCCTGATCTAGATTTGGTGATTGTGGCCAACATTAATCGAGATCATGGGGCGATCGCCCGTGCTGCCCTTCAAGCAGGCAAGCACGTGGTAGTGGAATATCCTTTGTCCCTAGAGGTCGCAGAAGCAGAGTCTTTAATTGACTTAGCGACTACCCAAGGCAAACTCCTCCATGTTGAGCATATTGAACTCCTGAGTGGCATTCATCAAGCGCTGAAGCAAGCACTCCCAGAAGTTGGGACAGCCTTCTATGCTCGGTATGCCACCATTACCCCCCAGCACCCTGCCCCTGAACGCTGGACTTACCATACAGAACAATTTGGCTTTCCCCTGATAGCAGCTCTCTCTCGAATTCATCGTCTAACGGATATCTTTGGCCCCGTTGCCAGTGTTTCCTGTCAAAACCAGGTTTGGCCAACCGTAGCAACTTCCTCCAGTCCTTACTACAAGGCTTGTATTTGTAGCGCTCAACTGCGATTTAAAACCAATTTGATCGCCGATGTCGTTTATGGCAAGGGTGAAACCTTTTGGCAAGCGTCCCGGATTTTGGAAATTCAGGGCGATCGCGGTGCTCTAATTTTTGATGGCGACCAAGGCATCCTGATCCAAGGAGAGCAAACATTGCCCATTGACACTGGCAGTCGTCGGGGACTTTTTGCCAAGGATACGGGTATGATTTTAGACCACTTATTGAACCAGGCCCCCCTCTACGTTCGGCCTCAAGCTAGCTTGGAAGCTTTAAAAGTAGCAGATGCAGCTCGTCGTTCTGCGGAGACAGGGCAGACAATCTTGATGCCTGCTTGAATGAACTCCTGAACCCATCTGTATGCTGGTTCATACCTGTATCCTGGTTCATACCTACATTCTGGTTCATATCTACATTCTGGTTCATTGGACTCAGAAAACCTGGCATCGTTCATTCCTATCTAACCTATGATTCCTACAGATCGGGCAGTGTGGTTGCAAGAGCAGACAGTTTTGCAAGGGCTATCTGTAGAGGGATTGAATGCGATCGCTGAGGCCATTGAAGAGCGAACTATACCTGCCCATCAGCAATTAGTTGTACAGGGAACCGTACCTTGTGGGCTATACATTCTGAGGGAAGGTCGCCTAGAAAACGATACTACGAGTCAAATAGGGCCAGCTTGGACTAGTAGCCTACTCCCTGGTGCCATCATTCAGTTACAGGAATTGCTGTTAGAGCAGCCTGCTAACAAAACAGTCATTACCCTTACCGACAGTCAGCTTTGGTTTATCCCAGCCGTTCAATTTCGGCAGCTTGTGGCTCAATACCCAGAAATGAGTCAGGCGCTTTCTCGCCAACTGATGCAGCAGGTCTCGCAACTATCCTCCCAGTTGACCTATGAGCAAGAACGTCAGACTGCCCTGCGTCCTTACCTAGTGCCTAAGGTAAAACGAGGGGTTGTCGGGACTAGCCGCTATGCCGCGCGTCTGCG
This sequence comes from Leptolyngbyaceae cyanobacterium, assembly GCA_035285265.1. Lineage (GTDB taxonomy): Bacteria > Cyanobacteriota > Cyanobacteriia > JARCMD01 > JARCMD01 > JAYKHH01. The sequence continues at coordinate 1,674 of JAYKHH010000040.1, forward strand.
GCAACAAATTCAAAAAGCAACAGCAGATTGCCGTCCCGTCTTGATTTTTGGGGAGCCAGGGCTGGAAAAAGATAACTTGGCGGCTCTAGTTCACTTTGGTTCCCCCCAGCGGCGATCGCCGATTATCCAAATCAATTGCAATACGCTACAAGCCAGTGGTGCTGATTTGTTTGGTCGAGTGGGGGGTAAGCCTGGATTGATCGAGTATTTAGGGGAAGGCACCTTAGTGCTCAACAATATTCAAGAACTTCCCTCAGAATTGATGCCAAAATTGGCGCAATTACTGGAAACGGGAACTTTTACCCCGATCAGCCGACTTGGAGAGCCCCTTGGAAAACCCACGGCCTATCGGATTCGCATCGTCATGATTGCGGAGAAAAGTTTGTCCTCAATTGAGCGCTGGGTACCCCATTTGATCAAGGTGCCACCCTTACGAGTCCGAAAAGCCGATATTAAAGACCAGGTAGGTTACTACATCAGCTTATCTTGCCGCAGAAGAGGAGTTCCTATCCCGAAGGTGACACCAGAGGCATTGCGACGCTTACAGGAGTACGATTTTCCCAGTAACCTCAGGGAGTTACAAAGTCTAGTAGATCGGGCGCTGGTGCAGGCTGCTGGAGCCACTGAATTAACAGAAGCTGTATTCTGGCCGGAGCGAACCCAGGAAAAACGATTTCGCCTTAATCTCTTAAATACCTATCCGCGCCTCCGCCGGTTTCTGCGTAGTCCTTGGTGGCCTGACCGGATCAATTATGGTTTCACCCTCCCTTTCTTTGCCCTAGTGGTAGCCGTGTTGTTTGTGGGACCCCAGAACCGAGCTGAAAATGTAGCGCTTAATCTTTTCTGGGCTTGGTGGTGGCCTTTGGTCTTACTTGGCTTTCCGTTTGTGGGGCGGTTGTGGTGTGCTGTGTGTCCGTTCATGATTTATGGGGAGGTTACCCAGAAACTTTCCCTGTGGCTCTTTCCACGTCAACTCAAGCGCTGGCCCCGGCAGCAAGCCGAGCAATGGGGAGGATGGTTTTTATTTGGTTTGTTTGCCCTGATTTATCTATGGGAAGAACTTTGGGATTTGCAAGACACCGCCTACCTCTCAGCGTGTTTGCTCCTGTTAATTACGGCTGGAGCCATGATCTGTTCAGCAATTTTTGAGCGTCGATTTTGGTGTCGCTATCTCTGCCCCATCGGAGGGATGAATGGGTTGTTTGCTAAATTATCTATGACGGAACTGCGGGCACAGCAGGGAACTTGCTCCGCAGAATGCACCACCTATCAGTGCTATAAAGGTGGCCCTCAAAAAGGCGAAGGACAGGCAACCGATGGTTGCCCCCTCTATTCCCACCCAGCCCAACTCCAGGATAATCGCAACTGTGTGTTGTGCATGACCTGTCTCCAAGCCTGCCCTCACCGTTCTGTTGAGTTCAATCTTCGACCTCCGGGAATTGAGCTGTGGACGACTCACATTCCCCACAGTTATGAAATAGCTTTGTTGCTGCTGTTATTGGGAGGGGCCTTTCTCCATCATTTACCAGAGGTGGAAGCTCAGTTGAGTTTAGAGATCCCGCTCACCCAGTTCTGGCCTCACTTGGGTTTATCTTTGGTTGTGTTACTGCTGCCTGCCAGCCTTCCGTTGATAGCTCACGGCTGCATCAAGCTAGTGCAGCAGGTCGGGCATCGGGTGGGACTGCTGTTGCCCAAACCCCGACCGTTTTTGGAATTAGCCTATGGTTATTTACCCCTTGTATTAGGCGGAAATCTAGCCCACTATCTCCACCTAGGGTTAGGGGAAGCAGGACGCATCTTGCCCGTAGCCTGGGCAACGATTGGACTAGGGGGTGAGGGGTTACCGACTCTAGTGGCACATCCGGCAGTTATTGCGTTTTTACAAGGAGTTACCTTGACTGCTTCAGTGCTGTTCACCATCCTGTTGACGCAAAAGATTGCCCGTCAGCCCTTTAGGTTGCTCTTACCCCAATATGTAGGCGCAGGTATCCTAGGCATCAGTTTATGGAAGCTGATTATCCAATCGTAATTCATCTCTTCCAATAACGTCTGCTCATGCTCTCTGCAAACCACGAGGAACTCAAGGATACCCCTTTCGTTGGGTAAGATCGCACCTTGCCAAAATCCTGCAACCTCAACTGAAAATAGCGCCTGGGAATAATTGAGATAATGGAAGGTAGGTATTCCTAGAGTTCCACTTGCGATCGCAACCATCTTATGTCCCTTCCATTTTCGACTAAACCGCTCCCTGAGTTAGGGCTAGTTTGTATTACCGCGTCTAACCAAGTGCGTTACCGGACTCTAACCCGCAAGCGACTGTTGCAACTTCCCCCATCCGAACAAGAACAGGTTTTGCGACAGTTGTATCAAGACAATCTCCAACGCCTTGGTAAAGCCATTGATTTTTGTATCGCCCATCAAATTCGGTTGTATCGTCTGACCTCTGATCTGTTTCCCTTCGCCGATGAGCCAGTGGGAGCCGCCGTTTTATCTGAGTTAAGTCAGGATGTGCAGTCCGTAGGAGATCGCATCACAACCTTGGGAATTCGTTTAGTATTGCATCCCGATCAATATGTCGTCTTGAGTTCTGACCGACCGGATGTGATTGAGAACAGCATCAAAATTCTTACAGCTCAGGCATGGATGTTAGATTTACTGGGACAACCACGATCGCCTTGGGCTTTGATCAATATTCATGGTGGAAAAAGCGATCGCGCCGAACGCCTCGTCAGTGTCATCCGCGACTTACCAGACCCCATTCGCAGCCGCTTGACCTTAGAAAACGATGAATATGCCTACAGTGCCACCGAAATTTTAGCGGTGTGTCAGGCCGCCGAAATTCCGATGGTGTTTGATAATCACCACCACGCCATTCATGAGCATTTAGACACCTATGAACATCCCAGCGTTGCCGAGATGCTAGCCGCCGCCCGTACCACTTGGCCTATAGCCGAATGGCAACTCGTACACATTTCCAACGGCCATGAATCCTTTAACGATCCTCGCCACAGTGACTTGATTACGGTGATGCCCAGTGCTTACCGCGATGCCCCCTGGATTGAAGTGGAAGCCAAACTGAAAGAGCAGGCGATCGCTAAATTGCGGCAGGAGTGGCTAACGACCCTGACTCAGGCTGCCTAACTGTTTAACTGCCTTGGTTTAGGACACCTACCTTAAAAGCGGATTTCGTATTCCAGGTTAGCTTTCGTATCACCGGAGAAATCCGTTGAGGTTCTTAGGAGCAGTTGATCATTGAGGCGATAGCGAAGACCAAATTGGGCAGGTTGATCCACCGTCAAAATCCTTAAAATTGAGGCGGAAAGATCGCGGGTAATTTCAACCCCTAACTCGGCTGCCAAACCAAAGGAAGAGGTAGTAGCTGCGGTGCGGGCCTCGTTGGACGTAATCACCGTTGGAAACAACCGAAATTCGCTTAAGCCGAGGGCATTGCCGATCAATCCTTGAACTTGGGTCAAAATGGCAGAGCCAGCTAAATTCGCTAGGGCAAGCTGACTATCGCCTCGACCGAGGGTATTGACAAAGCCACCACCTAATAAGGCAATGATTTCACTACTACTGCGCGTGGGGCTGCTCGTAAGCTCTAAGTTATCGAAGAGTTGACTAGCGGGGCCGCTCACCCTGGCTTGAATGCGGACAGTTTGTAAGGCTCCTAAGTTGCTAGCTGGCAAATCCTCAACGGCCCCCGGTGCTCCATCAAAAAGCGAGGGGGAGGTAATCGGCGATCGCGTTACCTCAGGCACAGATGTAATCAGACGCAGATCAAGGGTAGGGTCTAACCCTTGATTGGGGAGAAACCGAGCCTTATGCTCATAGCCCCCCGCCAAGGTAAACTCCGTGGTATATAAGTTTACTTGCCCTGCCCTTAGGCGAATCTCACCCTGGGGACGAATGCGATCGAGGGTGCCATTCAAATTGAGATCCCCCGATGCCAGAAAACTCAGGATAGGCTGACGGGTAATCAATACTCTATCCCCTAAGGTCAACCGGAGATTCTTTAGTTCTGGTGGTGAGAAAAGCTCCTTGTCCAGTTGGACAGCTTGGGTAGCAGGAGTTCCAGAAGGCTTAGATTGATCCGGTAGCAACACCTGACCATTTGAGAGCTGGATTTCACCCCCCAGTTCTGGAGCACGAGCCGTACCCGTTACTAAGACCTTGCCATCTACACCCCCCCGATAGAGTCCTTTTAGATTAATGGCGATTCTATTCAGGCTCACCGTGAGCAGATTGGCTGGATCGGCTTCCTCAGCGGGCAGTCGAGCAAAAATGGGTAAAATGCCTTGGGCTGTCACTTGACCTTGGCTAAATTGTCCTTGCAGGTTTTCGACTAAGATGCGATCGCGATCGAAGCGAATATTCCCGGTTACCTGGGTTAGGGGTTCTGGAAGCGCTTGCACCCTAAAGATAGCGTTCTCAATCGTAGCTGTTCCCGTGGCAATGGGTTTTTCTAAGGTGCCTTCTACCTGCAACCGGACTTGCCCCTTGCCATTCACCCAAGTCACTTGACGATTCAGCAGGTTTAACAAGGCTAGCCCTTCATTTTGCACCCTCACATTGAGGCTAATTTGATCACTCTCTGGAACTGCCAAGGTAAAGGGTAATTCCAAGGGCAAACTGCCCGTCATTTCAATCGGTTCCGGGCCTGTTACCGCAATGGTGCTGCTAAACCCTAGGCGGGCCTCTCGGTAGTTAAACCTACCGCGTGCGGTCGTGATCGGGGTACGATTCAGGGTGCCCTCCGCAAGGCTTAACTCTCCTAGAATCTGTGGATTTAAGAAACTACCTGACAACGTAGCCGTTCCATTCACCTTTCCCGTAATATCTAAGGGCAGTTCCACAAAAGTCTGTAGCGACTCTAAGGGCAAATTTTCTACCCGTAACTGTCCAGTTTGGCTGGCCCCCCCGACTTGACCAGAAAAGCTCAATCGGGTATCACCGGACTGAAAGCGGAAGGGCAGCAAGGTCAAACTGCCATCTTCAAAGTTGCCGTTGAGGACGACTTGATCGGCGACATAACGTCCCCACTTCCAGTCCCGACCCTGAAAGTTGAAATTAGCGCTCAGTCCAGATTTCAGGGATCCGGACAGCTTCAATTCTCCTGAAAAGGCTCCCTGCAAATCTGCTAAGGGAGGCAGGGGTGCCTGTTCCCGTTGAGCTACTTGTTGCTCAAGCAGTGCTTGGATCTCAGAAAACCGACGCAATTGGGTGAGCAAGTTCGCTTTGGGCAGACCCACTGAGGCAGGTTGCAGATCGGCGGCGGTGTTATAGGTGGGAGGACGGATGCCACGCAAAATATCACCCAACTCAAACCATTGCAGCGCTTGGGTGAGATCCTGGAGATTGCCTTGAGTTACTTTAACTTGCCCCTGAAATTGGGGGTTATCTCCTTGGATCAAGGTGCCTGATGCCTGATATATGCTTTCGGCTTGCCGTAGCTCAGCACCCGCGAGGGTGGCAACGCCATTGGCATAGCTAACCCGTCCTTGGAGGAGATCCGCCGCAAAACTGCCGATGACTGGGTTGGCGATCGCTACCTCTCCTGATCCCGTGAAGCGTTGGACATTCAGATCAAATTTCCCCGTCAAGTTTCCCTTAATGGGGCCTAGAACAGGTACGGGAGAAACATTGAGGAGCGCTATGGGGAAATTCCGGATGTCAACCAATAGGCGTTCTCCGATTGTCTGACCTGTCGCGATCGCCTGATCGCGCTCCACCAGGAACGACTCCGGGCGATAGTTCTGATTTAAAGCAATCTCGATTTGATCTTGCTGCCCTGCTACTTGCAGATCCACCCCTTGTCCTGCCGTAAACTTTAGATTTCCCCGCAACACTGGCTCAAAGGCCACATTATTCACGGATAAATCATAGAGTTGCAAGTCACCCGTAGCTTTAGGAGCGGTGAGCGTTCCCGTGAGCTTGCCCGTAAAATCAGCTTGACCCGCTAGCACCACCTGTTTCGGCAAGTTCAACGGCAGGGTGTTTAAAGCATAATCACGGGCTTGGACATTCAGATCTAATCCCGTAATTGCAGGGGCACCTGCCCCCTCTGTTCGCGCAAAAATCACCCCATCGGCATTAAAGTTACGAGCCGTAGCCTCTTTAACTCGCAATTTT
>JAYKHH010000041.1:0-2605 GCA_035285265.1 Leptolyngbyaceae cyanobacterium
GAATGCCCTCACCCTAAATCCCTCTCCCAAAGGGGGAGAGGGACTTTGATCTAACTCCCCTTCTCCCTTCTTGGGAGAAGGGGTTGGGGGATGAGGGCCACTTGCCCCTACAACAATGGCTGCTTCAGGATAGATAACTGGACACCCTAACTCATTAATCCGTTGAGCGATCGCAGCATTCGCTTCTGGAGGTAAGCTTCCAATAACTGCTGGACAACCGGGCTTCAGGATGCCTGCCTTTTGCCTAGCGATATCCGCTAAAGTTGGCCCTAGTTTTTGCCAGTGTTCTCGACTGATCGAGGTAATAACTGTAACTAGAGGGCGATCGCAAACATTCGTCGCATCCAAGCGTCCCCCTAGCCCCACCTCGATGACCGCAATATCCACTTGCTGCTGAGCAAAATATAACCAGGCAGCCGCAGTGATTAGCTCAAACTGCGTCGGAGAGGGGCGGTCAGGGCGAATCGCAGCCTCAGCCGTTTGCAAAACCTGTAGCAGATCCTCTGGCGCGATCGGTTGTTCATTGAGGTAAATCCGTTCCCACCAATCGATTAGGTGAGGCGATGTGTAGCGCCCGACCCGAAAACCTGCATGGGTGAGCACAGCCGATAGGTAAGCACAAACAGAACCCTTACCATTCGAGCCTGCCACATGAAGGATCGGAACTCGCTGGTGAGGGTTGCCGAGGTCTGCTAAGAGGTATTGAATGCGTTCAAGACTTAAATCGACGCCAAAATGCCCAAAGCGGTTCAAAATGGCGTCGATGGATACTGTCACAGAATTACTTACATTAATAACGTTTCTTCCGTTGAGCAATTGCTTTACGCTTGCGTTTCTCAATTGGAGTCTCAAAGTGGCGATGGCGCTTTACATCGGCCAAAATACCTGCTTTTGAGACTCGACGCTTAAAGCGACGCAGAGCGGATTCAATACCTTCATTCTCACCCAAAACGACTTGGGACATCCCTTACTCCTATTTGGACTCCTAAAATGTGGATTAAGCTGAAAGCCAACAGAGAGGCTACAGTTCTCAATTAGCTAATCTACCACAGGATCAATTCGCTTGACACCACGTTAAAGTGATGAAAAATCAAGCTGACCAAATTCAGCGCGATCCCGTGGTTCAATAATTGATTTTTGTCCTCGTGTTCCGGTAGGAATACTTAGAACGAACTAGTACTATCTGGTTTTAAACCAATGATTGATGTTGAGCATTTGAGTAAAGTCTATGGGTCGGTTCCGGCCATTCAGGATGTCACCTTTGCCGTAGAGCCTGGAGAAATCTTGGGATTTCTAGGCCCCAATGGAGCCGGAAAAACCACCACGATGCGGATTTTGGCAGGGTATTTGCCCGCTACCGCAGGGGTTGCCAAGGTTGCGGGCTACGATGTCCATGAAAACTCCATGGCAGCCCGTCAACGCATTGGCTACCTGCCAGAAAATCCACCCCTCTACCCAGAGATGACCGTGGAAGGGTTTTTGTACTTTGTGGCTCGGATCAAGGGCGTGAGTGCAGGCGATCGCGCCCGCCAAGTACAATCTGCCCTCCAACGCTGCAATCTGTTAGAGAAACGTCGGGTTTTGATTCGCAAATTATCGAAAGGATTTCGGCAACGGGTCGGCATTGCCCAGGCGATCGTCCATGATCCCCCGGTGATTATTTTGGATGAGCCAACGGTTGGTCTTGACCCTCGCCAGATTATTGATGTGCGAAATCTCATTAAAAGTTTGGCAGGGAGTCATACAGTAATTTTGTCCACCCATATTTTGCCGGAGGTGAGCATGACCTGTAATCGGGTCACCATCATCAACCGAGGACGAGTCGTGGCAACCAACACCCCAGAAAATTTTATGGCCCAGTTAGCAGGGGGTTCGGGGTATGAACTGGAAGTTGATGGGGAGATGACTGCCATCCAGCAAGTGTTGGGAGTTGTACCAGGCGTGCGATCGGTAGAAGCCATTCAACCTCCAGACCCAATTCAGGGACACAACTATATCCGCGTCCTCTCAGAACCTGGCACTGATCCGGGACGAGCCCTAGCAGCAGTTATCGTGGGTGCTGGCATTGGCCTATACGAAATGCGCCGTACTCGCGCCAGCTTAGAGGATGTATTCCTGAACTTGACAACAGAAGAAAAGCCCTTGGAGACAACTGAAGTGGAATCCGAGGATTCCTCCTCGACAGCATAAGCCAGAAAACTGATTACTTAGTAACCAGGAAAATATATACTTCTGTAAAGTTAAGAAAACAAATTTTTACTTAAGTTTAAGGAGTAAGGATGTACGTCGTACAAATTGCCTCTGAATGCGCCCCTGTGATCAAGGCGGGGGGCTTAGGCGATGTTGTTTACGGACTCAGTCGAGAGTTAGAAAATCGGGGTCATACCGTAGAGCTGATTCTGCCTAAGTATGACTGCATGAGATATGACCATATTTGGGGACTCCATGATGCCTACCGGGAACTATGGGTGCCTTGGTATGACGGTGCCATCCATTGTTCTGTGTATTGCGGTTGGGTGCATGGACGAGTCTGTTTCTTTATCGAACCCCATTCAAGCGATGCTTTCTTTAACCGAGGCTGTTATTACGGCTGCTCGGACGATGA
>JAYKHH010000042.1:0-8332 GCA_035285265.1 Leptolyngbyaceae cyanobacterium
ATGACGGTGCCATCCATTGTTCTGTGTATTGCGGTTGGGTGCATGGACGAGTCTGTTTCTTTATCGAACCCCATTCAAGCGATGCTTTCTTTAACCGAGGCTGTTATTACGGCTGCTCGGACGATGACATGCGCTTTATATTTTTCAGTAAGGCCGCACTAGAGTTTTTGCTACAAAGCAATAAACGACCGGATGTGATCCATTGCCATGACTGGCAAACGGGCTTGGTTCCCGTCGTGTTAGCTGAGATCTACAAGCACCACGGCATGGCTAATCAACGGGTTTGCTATACCATCCACAACTTTAAACACCAAGGCATTGCAGGTTCAGAGGCTCTGCGGGCAACAGGGCTCAATAACGCAGGGTATTACTTCCATTACGATCGCCTCCTCGATAACTTTAATCCCTTTGCCCTGAACTTGATGAAAGGGGGAATTGTCTACTCCAATGCCGTTACCACGGTTTCACCCCATCATGCCTGGGAAGCGCACTATACAGACATTAGTTGTGGGTTAGGGCATACCCTCCACCTACACCAGGATAAATTTACCGGGGTGCTGAATGGGATTGACTACGATTTCTGGAACCCAGAGCGCGATCGCTATATTCCCTATGCCTATACTCCAGAAACCCTAGAAGTCAAAGCCAAGAATAAGCAAGCCCTGCGCCAGCGGCTGTTGCTGCAAGAGGTAGACAAGCCAATTATTTGCTACATCGGTCGATTAGACCATCAAAAAGGAGTTCACCTGGTTCATCACGCGATGTACTATGCCCTCAGTCGAGGAGCACAGTTCGTCCTGCTCGGTTCCGCGACTGAAACTGGCATTAATCTCCATTTCTGGCACGAAAAACAACACCTCAACGATAACCCAGATTGCCACTTAGAACTGGGCTGTAACGAAGAACTGTCCCACTTAATCTATGCGGGTGCGGATATGATTGTGGTTCCTAGCAATTACGAACCCTGTGGTCTAACTCAAATGATTGGCCTGAAGTACGGTACTGTGCCCATCGTGCGGGGAGTTGGAGGACTGGTCAATACGGTATTTGATCGAGACTACGACCCCAATAAGCCCTCCAACCAACGCAATGGCTATGTCTTTCAAGACACCGATCCTCCAGCCTTAGAATCGGCGATGGAACGCGCCATTAGTTTATATTTCCAGTATCCTGAAAAGTTCCGTGAATTGGTGCTTCAAGGGATGGAGTATGACTACTCTTGGAATCACCCAGGCGGTGACTACTTGAAGATTTATGAGCATATCCGTCACAAGTGAGGTTTAGAGCTTCGGAAGCGATCGCTCAATCCAAGCTAACCATCCACCCGTAGGGGCGGGTTTATGCATAATATCTGCAACCCACAACATTGTTTGTGAACCCGCCCTTACCAGAGATTGTGCTCCGGGCAACCATCTCGGCATCCTACCGATAACCTGAGGTGCGATCTCACCCCTACGTTAGATCAGAGATGGGTTGTGAATTCTTCTAAGGAGGATATGGCGATCGCAACATCCATCAAATCTTCTAATTGCTCTACGGTCTTGCCTTGAAGTGCTGTCGTGATGTTGGGGAGCAGTTCCCCAAAGCGACGGTTTAAAACTCGCACAATTTGCCGCTGAGCCCCTGCTTGCATTCCTTGTTCTTGCCCCTGTTGCAATCCCTGTTGCAATCCCTGTTGCAATCCCTGTTGCAATCCCTGTTGCAAAATCTCTTCATACCAAGGGGATTCGCGTAAAACCACCATATCCCACCTCAAAATTTGTCGTACCAACGCCATATCTAAGACAAAGCTAGCAAAAAAAGACAGGAGTGGTTCCAACTGATTTAACTGTTCATCGGCCCTTAATATCTGGACAGCCCGTTGCACCATCGTCGTTTGGTTTCCCCCGCGCAAAATCGGCACAAAGGGCAATAAGGAAAGTAAGGGTTGCTGAAAGACTAACTCTGCTTCAATTTCCCAGAGGTTAATCACCCGATACTCTTGACTGGCATGTAGTCCCAGAAAGTCTGACTCATAGCGACTCTCAATGGGAACTGTGGCGGCGGGAGGCAAAATGTTAATTAATACTGGATAAATGGGTAACCGATAGCGCTCCTCTGCGAGCGCAGTATAGGCTCTCATGCGACGCGGTAGTTGAACGTTATAGCGTAATTGGAGTTCATTCAGTACCAAAAACTCCCCGATGTTGGGATGGTGCGCTTTCACCAATACATCACTCTCGCGACTAATCCACTGAAACTCAGAAGCCAAGATCTCTTGTGCGGTTACCCCTGGCAGATCAGTCACCCATTGTACCCAAGCATCGGGAGCCAAACTAATCAGGCGTTTACTGCCAATATCGGCGGCTTTCGGCATACAAAATCAAATCCCTCGCTCAAAGAATCCTATCCACCCAGGCTATAAAATCTCAACTTTGCCAAGCTGACCATCAATTCTGACCCGTTGACCATCCTTGAGTTGCTGGGTGGCATGGGGAATATCCATGACCGCAGGAATCCCATATTCCCGGGCCACGATCGCCCCGTGGGAAAGCCGTCCCCCCACTTCTGAGATGAGTCCCCCGGCTCTCGCTAGCAAGGGTGCCCAACCCGAATCGGTGTAGGGGACGACCAAAATCGTATTGCGGTCAATCGTGGCAGCCGTTTGAAAATTCACCAGTACCTTAATCTGTCCCTCCGCTTGCCCTGGACTCGCACCAATCCCCTGCAATATCTGCGAGGCTTGCCATTGGCTTACCAATTGCTGAGGGGTCGCCTTACCGTAAACCAAGGAGGGCACCATCGGTAACTGACTATTTTGCTCTAGCAGCGATCGCCGTTGGGCAATGCGTTCCGGCACCTGACTGAGGAACGTGCCATCAGGATTGGTAATCATCCCTTTAATCTCTTCAAATTCCAGAAAGAAGATATCTCCTGGCTCCGTCAACACTTGGGATGCTAACCATTGTTGTTCCAGTGCTACAAAATGCCCTCTGAGATAGGCTAGGAATTGACTATAAACAGCGGTGACTTTGCCCTTGATGTCAACTCGTTGCTGAACTTGCTGAGCTTTGAAGCTTTTAGGTTTTGCTCTTGTTGACTCCAGGGTTGGCTCAGGTGGGGGATTAAACCAGAACTGGGTAAAAAGATCTTGGACTAACTGGGGATGTTCTTGCCAGGTAGGAACGGCAATGTCGGTGCCTACCTCACTCAGATAACCGTAGGTATGAATTAAGTGATCCAGTTCTTTCAGGATCGATTGCCCCTCCTGGCTGGTAGCAAGTTGGGCTAAGAGGAGCAGCCGTTCTTGAGGGAGTTGGGCTAAGTCTGGTAGCAGGGAGTTTCCCTTTTTGGCTAAGGCTTGGAGCGATCGCAGGGCTGCTACTTCTGGGGTCTGGCTATTGTCTAATTCCGTATCTGGTACCTTGAGGAGGGCTTGGCGGAGGGCTGCACTCAGGGGAGCCAAAATACTGTAATAGGTGACTTGCTTGAGCAATGCCAAAATCAAATGGATTGCTTCTAAGAGGCTAGCCGGGGAAAGTTCTAAAAGATTTTGATGGGCAAACTTTTCCAGAGCTGGCTTAAAGGTTCTGGGGTAGTCTCGCTGCCAATCCTGGACTAACTGCCATTCTCGGTTGGCTAACCTCAGCAGTCCTGGAACATTGCTCAAGGTAGACAGGAGCGGGGGTTTGCTAAACTTGGCCCCACGGGTTAAGAACTCTAGGCTTTCTGCAGGTAGTCCCATCCGCCGAAAAATGTCTCCGAGTAGGGAGGCATTAAAGTAAGCACGAGCGTAGTGCAGGCTAGCGGTTTCATTGAAATCTAAGCCCTGTGCCCGTTCTCCTAAAACCAGGGTAAAAATCTCTCCCCAAACCCCACAGGTGAGGGGACGATTGACCGACCAAGTGAGGGGTCGAATCACCCCTGGAATCACCTCCGCCGCAATCTTACGAGTCCAGATAGGCAATAGAGTGGTAACAGGTCGAGACTGGAGCAGCCAAAGCGTCTGACCGTCATAGCTCCACTCAATATCCTGGGGGATACCGTGATAGCGGGATTCTAGGTGTCGGGCTAAAAAGGCAACCTGTTGAATCAGTCTCGGTGGTACTTCACCCTCGCCATCTACTTCTAGGGTTAGATCATCGGGTAAAACCCAGCTTTGGGCCTGTTGAATATCACTATCTCGAACGCTGACCTGGTATTGCTCTGGGGTTATTTTTCCAGACACAATGCGGCTGGCTCCCCCCGGTAGGGCTTCAATCACCACCCGATCGCCCTGCCGGGTAATGGGGTCACGACTAAAGGCAACCCCAGAAAATACCCCGGTAATCTGCGCCTGCACCAGCACCGCCATTGCGTCGTCTGGTAAACCTCGATCTTGGCGATATTGGGCAGCCCCAGCTTGGTTGTAGGAGTCTAGACAACGGGCGATCGCTTCTCGGAGTTCCTTCCGATTTGTCACCTGCAAAATGCTTTCGTACTGTCCTGCGGCAGAGGCGGCCTCTGAATCCTCGCCGATCGCAGAGGATCGCACCACCCAAGGTTGACGCTCGGAAAATTTTAGGAAGGTGATTAGGGGTTCCGGATCATCCCCCGGTGGCAAGACCCATCCCTTGGGGACTGCATATCCCCAGCGCTTCAGTTGAGAGAGGGTTGCGGCTTTTTGCCCCACCTTGGCCGCATCCAGGGGTTGATCGAGGGACAATAACGCACGAGTGCCTTGAAAAAATCGAAACATTTTTTGAGACTCCACTTGTCCTGATTCAGCAGCGAGGTTCAAGTCATCAGGGATCTTTTGGTAAATCACGCCAATAATTGTGGCAAGGGCGATCGCTGCCCCAATCCGAGCCTCTTGATGGGGATGCCGCAACGCCGTGATCAGCGGAAATAAGACTAAAACACCGATCCGTCCGAGTTGCCGTTCCCGGAGCAGGGTAAATCCCACGCCCCCAATTAGGAAGACCAGCACTGCCACCAACCAATCGTGAACCACATATCCCCAGACAACATTGGTTGTCCCGGCTCCCCGTCCTATCCAGTATCGCCCCATGACCAGGGCAATCAGGGCAATCAGCTCCCATTCTGGATCTTGAGGGAAAAAAGCACGCGCTAATAAAACCGCCGCAATACCTTTGCCAGCTTCAGATAGGACGGCTAGGATACCTGCTACTTTTCCGCCATGATAGAAGGCGGCGGAGACGCTAATGTTGCCAGTTCCCAGTTGAGCCAAGCGCTGACGGGTGAGGGCATAGGTAATCCATGCCACCAGGGGCAGCCCGCCGAGGATCGGGCAGACTACAAAAATGAGTAAAGCTCCCCAAACTTGCATCAGAGTCATAGGTTTTTAGGCATTGCAATCGTTCGGGATTAATTTTGTAAGGGCATGGCACTGCCATGCCCCCACCGCTAATGTTGCATAAATATTACCAAGTCGGAGTTACTCAAAACCTGGCTGCCGTTGAACGGAGGGCTTGCCGTTCTTGAATTCGCTCTAGACTGGCGACGGGAATGGCCGAGATCAACTGGCGGGTGTAGGGTTGCTGGGGTTGATAGTAGATCGATTCGGCGGGCCCAATTTCTTCAATTTTGCCCCGATTCATCACCATAATACGATCGCTCATAAACTTGACTACACTCAGATCATGGGAAATAAAGATATAGGTCAGACCCAATTCATCCTGTAATTCTTTTAATAGGTTCAAAACCTGGGCTTGCACGGAAACATCCAAGGCAGAAACCGATTCATCGCAAATAATGAACTTAGGATTCAGGGCCAGCGATCGCGCAATACAGATGCGTTGACGTTGCCCCCCTGAAAACTCATGGGGATACCGCTTGATTGAGTCTGGGCTTAACCCTACTCGCTCTAATAAATAAACAACTCGCTTTTGCAGCGTAGCTCGTGGCTCGCCACCTCGATGAATCATCAGAGGTTCCATTACCGCTGCGCCCACGGTCATCCGAGGATCCAGGGACGCAAAGGGATTTTGAAAGATGATTTGCATTTCGCGCCGCAACTGTCGTAGTTGTTGGGCAGACAACGAACCCACATTTCGCCCTTCAAATAGCACTTGCCCTCCATTGGCAGGAATGAGCCTTAGGAGCGTTCGTGCCAGGGTGGTTTTGCCGCATCCTGACTCGCCCACCAATCCTAGGGTTTCCCCTGGATAGACCTCAAAGGATACATCGTTGACCGCCATCGAGTAGCGTTTTGTTTGCCCAAACATCCCGCGCACCGGAAAGGCAACGCGCAGATGACTGACCGATAGGAGCGGGGTTTTTGCTTGTAGGGATTGGAGACGTTGTTCTGAATCCACCTGACTCACGACTGCCAATGTCCTCAGATAAGCCTCATAATTTGCTGCAATGGTCGTCTCCCAAGGATTATCTTCGGCTGGATCCAGATCTGGGCTAGGGGTCGAGTCATCAAACGCTAACACGCTCTGACCAGCTTGAGGGTTCCCTAAGGATTTTGCTTGAAGTTGTATCTCTCCATCCTCAGTGCTAACTACATTTATGAAGTCAGTGACGGTCGGTAGATACTTGAATCGGCGATCGGGACGAGGACGACAGGTTAATAATCCGCGCGTATAGGGGTGTTGAGGATTGGAGAAAATCTGCCAAATAGAGTTGCGTTCAACAATCTTGCCCTGGTACATAACAGCAACCTGATCGGCAATCTCGGCAATGATGCCCAAATCGTGGGTAATAAACATCATCGCCATACCCCGCTGGTCGCGTAACTCACGCAACAATTCCAGAATGGTGGCTTGCACCGTTACATCAAGGGCTGTGGTAGGTTCATCGGCAATCAGCAGGGTAGGATTGGAACTGAGGGCCATCGCAATCATCACCCGTTGAATCTGTCCCCCAGACAACTCATGGGGATAACGTTCTAAAATTGCTAGCTTCTGCTGATTAATCTGTTGATTAATTTGTCGTTCACTGGGTAGGGGTTGTCCTGGATGAGCCGCCTGAAATTCAGCAAGATAGGCTTCGGTTAATTGTTCATTGCTGGGTAAGAGCTTAACTTCTTGCAGGAGGGCACAAGCTCTGCGCCTAGACTCTGACCGAGAGATATTCTGGTGCAGTTGCAAAGCCTCAATGAGCTGGAACCCGACCGTGTAAACGGGGTTGAGGGAACTCATCGGCTCCTGAAAAATCATCGCAATCTGCCCACCTCGATAGCGCTGGATCTGATGGGTGGAAAGCCTGAGTAAGTTGACTGGTTCTGCTCCTTCCTCGGAGCTGCGAAACCAAATTTCACCTGCATTAACTTTCCCAGGTGTAGGGATTAGCCCCATCACAGCCAAGGAGGTCACTGATTTACCCGATCCAGACTCCCCCACAATTCCTAGGGTTTCTCCGGCTCTGACTTCAAAGGAGATACCATCAACTGCCTGAATAAACCGACCATCGGCTTGGAATTGAACTTGGAGATTTTGAACTGCTAAGACTGGATCATGCATTCGATTTTGGATTTTAGATTTTGGATTATCTAGGTATATCCATCCAATTTAATTTATGGATTGTAGTGCAGGCATCTTACCCGCTTGGGTCTGCTACCGTTCAGGATTGATTGAGAGAGAATTTCTCAGCAAGGATAACTAGAGGCTTGCATTCCGTATCATGACACACTTCTTTTCTGGGTCTCCATATCGAAAGATAGGGAAGTGTGCACCAAGATTGTGATATCTACACACAAATCCAAAATCCAAAATCCAAAATCTTTAAGGATACGAAGGCCCTGCACCCAGCTCACCGATACGGTTGAGAGGCCAGAAGCGAACAATGGCTCGACCAATGATGCGATCGCGGGGCACAAACCCCCAGTAATGGCTGTCATAGCTGTTATTGCGGTTATCCCCTAATACCAGGTAAGAGTCAGGGGGAACGGTCGCAGGCCCCCACTGATAGTTTGGTTGATCCACAACATATTTTTCCCGCAAGGCAATGCCATTGACGTAGACCCTGCCACCCTTTACTTCCACCTCATCCCCTGGAAGTCCAATGAGTCGCTTAATAAACGCATCCTTAAATTTTTGCTCTTTCAGAGTGTCTGTAGGTGCAAACACCACAATATCCCCACGCTGAGGGCTATTGAAGTGATACCCGACCTTATCAATAATTAGCCGATCATCAATTTGGAGGGTCGGTTCCATCGAGCCAGAAGGAATCCATCGAGCTTCAGCAACAAAGGTGCGAATGCCCAGCGCCAAGATGATGCTTAACCCAACGGTTTTCACCCCTTCCAACCAAGGATTCTCAACCTTTTGACTAGGATTATCGTTAGGTACCTGATTTTGCACGGGAGTCATAGAGATTCAGTCATGTAATGATAATGATACAGGTC
>JAYKHH010000043.1:0-2966 GCA_035285265.1 Leptolyngbyaceae cyanobacterium
TAGCCCTGCAACTTCGCTTCCTCTCAGAATTTCCTCTCTTAGCAGTCTGGAAATCTTAAAAAACCGCAATATATCTTTTTAGGAATTCTTGCTTCATGTTTACTAAGCAGGTCACTGATTCAAAGCTATACAACTGGTTTCAGGAACGCCTAGAGATCCAGGCGTTAGCTGAAGACATCTCCAGTAAGTATGTGCCCCCCCACGTCAATATTTTTTACTGCCTGGGTGGCATAACCCTTGTTTGCTTCCTAATCCAGTTTGCCACTGGATTTGCCATGACTTTTTACTACAAACCTACTGTGACAGATGCCTTTGCCTCTGTTCAGTATCTAATGACCACCGTTAATTTTGGTTGGTTGATCCGCTCCATCCACCGCTGGTCTGCCAGCATGATGGTGTTAATGATGATTCTGCACGTCTTCCGGGTTTACCTGACTGGCGGCTTCAAGAAGCCCCGTGAGCTAACCTGGGTTACAGGTGTAGTTCTGGCAGTGATTACCGTATCCTTTGGTGTTACTGGCTATTCCCTACCTTGGGATCAAGTCGGCTACTGGGCTGTGAAAATTGTTTCCGGCGTTCCAGATGCCATTCCAGTCGTTGGGCCTGCCATTGTGGAATTAATCCGGGGTGGCACCAGCGTCGGTCAAGCCACGCTGACTCGTTTTTACAGTCTGCACACCTTCGTTTTACCTTGGTTGATTGCAGTCTTTATGCTGGCGCACTTCTTAATGATTCGTAAACAGGGAATTTCTGGTCCTTTGTAAAGGAGAACACGTTTAACCATGTCAACCATCAAAAAGCCGGATCTAAGCGATCCAAAATTAAGAGCTAAGCTTGCCCAAGGTATGGGGCATAACTACTACGGTGAACCTGCCTGGCCTAATGACTTGCTCTATATCTTCCCCGTCGTGATTCTAGGCACCATCGGGCTATGTGTCGGTCTAGCCGTGTTAGATCCTGCCATGGTAGGAGAACCTTCTAACCCCTTCGCAACCCCTCTGGAAATCTTGCCAGAGTGGTATCTGTATCCTTCCTTCCAACTGCTGCGGGTTCTACCCAATAAGCTTTTGGGTATTGCCATCACGGGTGCTATCCCCCTGGGCTTGATGCTGATTCCCTTTATTGAGAATGTCAACAAGTTCCAGAATCCCTTCCGCCGTCCTGTTGCAACTGCGATCTTTTTGTTCGGTACCGCAGTGACACTCTGGTTGGGTATCGGTGCCACCTTCCCCATTGATAAGTCTTTTACACTAGGTCTGTTCTAGACTAAATCCGTAGATTAGACTCATCAATAGATGATGCTTTACTTAACGCCTGCCGGTTTCTGAGTGGTGCAAGGTACTCCTGAGAAGCTGAGCAGGCGTTAATGTTTTGTTCATTCTCAGACCCACTAGGTCTATAATCTACCTGAATAAATTTTATGTTCCGCTTAATCAGGAAAGGGCTGAACATGGGCATGTTGCAGCACGATCATCTGATTGTCAATAGTGATTTAACGGCGCTTACGCAAGTGCAGAACTGGTTTAATCAGTTTGGTCAGCGCTACTTTCCTAAACCTTTCTTATCGGAAAAACAACTTTATAACCTTAATTTAGCCTTGGTGGAGGGTTTTACGAACGCGGTTCGCCATGCTCATCATGAGCTTCCTCCTGAAACCAAGGTGGAAATCGCTGCAACCTTGTGGGACGACCGCATCGAAATCCGCATTTGGGATCAAGGCCCACCCTTCAATCCAGATACCCTAAAAGAACCCGAACTAGGCACCCTTCGCCAAGGAGGGTATGGATGGTTTCTATTAAGGCGTTTAGCGGATCAAGTGGTCTATCAGCGCTATCAAAATAAGCGTAACTGCCTGATTATCGTCAAGCAGGTTCTACAGCGTCAGTTTTCTTAAATCTAACTGCCCAATTGATGGGCCAATGGATGGGAGCTTAACCATGACGGTTAACCTCTTGTTGTAACCAGTCATCAACGGGTTGTCCATCTCGGCGACGGAGTTCAATCTCCACTGTGATGACTAAACCTGACCCAGGGGGCGCTGGTTTTTGGTGAAATAGAATTTCGTAAGCAGCCGGATCTTCCTGACGTTCTCGAAGCCAATCCTGCACCTTGAGAGTGGCAAAGAAAGATTGACCCTGTTCAAACATGCGGGTGATCTGCATTTGCAGGGTATAGGGATTGAAACGAGGCATAGGCGATTACTGACTACATAGGAGCGATTCAGATCCAGGGTAGCTTGGCTAGACAAACCAATGTGCTCCAGATGGTTTTATGGGTGGTTTGATATTCCTATCCATAAAAAATCTCAACTCTGTGAACAGAGATTGAGATTGCTAAGGATCCTCAATTTTGATTAAGAGGGCTGTTTTACAGTGCTAGGGCAGCCAGGATGTCGCTAGCGTGGGTTTCTGTGTTGACAGTGGTGTAAACATGGCTGATGGTGCCATTCGGATCAATTACATAGGTGACTCGCTTGGCATAGCTGCCGCCAAAAACATCGTAGGCTTTCGCGATCGCCCCATCTACATCAGCTAGCAAAGGGAAGGGCAAATTAAATTTCTGAGTAAACAGTTGGTGAGAGGCTTCATCATCAGTGCTAACGCCAAACACCACAATGTCTTTGCCCTGATATTCCGCGTAGGAATCCCGAAAGCTGCAAGCTTCCTTGGTACAACCGGGTGTATCGTCTTTAGGGTAAAAGTAGAGCACGACGTTTTTTCCCCTGTATTCAGACAAGGTAACGGTTTTGCCAATAGTATCTCTGACAGTAAAGTTGGGAGCCGGGGTGCCAACTGAAAGAGGCATAGATTCAAGTTCCTTTCGAGTACAGAGCAGTTACAAAATTTAATTTTACCTGACCCAGGTGACCCCTGCCGAGAGGTTTTATCTGACCAGCATTCTGAGCAGCAGATTTCTCCAAGCATCCAGTTGGGGTGAATTCAATTGGGTACTCTTGTTGAACTAAC
>JAYKHH010000044.1:0-3825 GCA_035285265.1 Leptolyngbyaceae cyanobacterium
TGCTGGCATCCTTCAGAAGGTTGACTGACAAAGCCTAGTCTGTCCATCTTAGCTCTATTAAGCTTGGGGAAGGCTCGACCCCTGCTTCAATCCTGTTTGAGGTTGCCTCTTGCCCCATGTATCCTCAGGAATTGTTGGGATTGGACTGAGAAAATAGGTTAAAATGATTATTTGGCTCTATTTTTGATTTCCCCCTACTCTCCTATCCTTGAATTTACCCAGAGTAATCGGACGATAGCAGAGGAAGAGAATCGGTAATTACTGGTTTTAATGAGGTAACAATGGCTAAACGCCGCAACTTAAAGAAAGAAAAAGCCCTCCGTAATGAGGCTTATGCTCGGAAGTTTCGGAAACGTACGAATAAAGGCCGCTTTGGTAGAAAGCGCTTCGGTTACGGCAATGATAATCGGGCAGAGGATTCGGACGGCGGACAAGATCGGGCAATGGAAGGGGCTGCGGACGCCTAAGTGGCAAGTCCCTTGGGGCGAGATGATCAGGATTGCAGACCCTCTTCGTCTCGCCTTCCCCGTTGTTGGAATTCAGTTGAATTTCAATTAAAACTTTTCAGCTAAAACTTAAAATCAAGGATCTTAAGATTAAGGAATTTGGGCGGCCTGTAATTCCTCTTGCAACATTTTCTGATAAATTCCTGGCAAGAACCCTGTAATTGCATTCGTTTCAATCCCATAGCCCAGGCTAGTCCAGGTTGGTGAGAGCAGAGCCAATACCTGGTTTAGCTGCTGGTTTCTTAGCAATTCTGAAATATCTACTCCCCAAGCTTGGGAATCCTTTAACCAGGCGTAGACCACGGCATCTTGAAACTCCGGTTCAAAACTATAGGATTCCCAAAACAAAAGCTTAGAAGGCTGGGGATGGTAAAGCTTGGCTTTCTCTAGCCAAGTGGTGGTGATGAACTGATAGCGGCCCGCCGCTGTGGTGCAGTCGCCGAGATTCGGGCCAACGACGATCTCCACACAGCGGTCAGGATGCCGACTCAGATCCGTCACGTATTGCCCACCATACAGTAACGCATAGGGTGAGGGGTCATTAGCTTCACTCGCAGCGATGGTTCGCATTAAGGCCCGTATATAGGGATCTCCCCCTTGCATCACCAGTGGAGGTAAAGGGGTGTTAGCAAGGAAGGGAGAAATGAGGGGCGATCGCGATCGCAATTTGAACCCTAAAACTAGTAACCCAACCACTGCAATACACGCTATTAGCGATCTACGGCGACGAGTTTTACGTTTCAAAGTACGTTTCAAGAGTGGTAGTTCCTCAAATGACACCCGCAAACAATTCTTCAAAGGGCTTCTGAGGCACCTCTGACTTTGCCACAATCTCCACAATTCGATTCCGAGCCGTGGGCTGTAATAAAGCTTCTACACTCACTTGAGCCACCTTACTCCGAGGGATACTGCCCTCAAACAGAGTATCTGCTCCCTGCATAACGATGCCAGCCGTATTATCTTCATTTTTGAGTCCCCCTGGACGCACAATCGTGTAGGTTAACCCACTTTTTTGGAGATATTTCTCTGCTTGCTGTTTCCACACTAAGATTAGCCCAAACAAGTTTAAGAAGTGGAAAAACTGCGAGACACACAGGGAAGATACCAGAACAAACTGCTGAATACCATGGGCTTTGGCAACATCCACTAAATTTTTAGTGCCCTCATAGTCCACCTTATAAAAAGCAGTTACATCCAAACTGGGTCTGGCCCCCGTTGCACAGAGTACCACTGTACTATCTGCGAGGGCGTTTTTGAGGGTTTCCGGCTTCAGCACATCCCCGATTACAAGTTCCGCCTCGGCGGGCAAAATTTGCCGTGCCGCTTCCAAGTCACGGACTAAGGCCCGGACTGGAATATGCCGCTTCACGAGTTCTTGGACGATCCGGCGACCGGTCTCTCCAGTGGCACCTGCAACAAAAGCTTTCATTCTTGTCCCTCTTACGATTCAATTTAGATAATTAAATTCAGAATATTTTTAAGGTGTAGCAGATTAGCGCTCATGCCAACAATCTAGGGTTAGGAGTGCTAAACTTTTTGGAACTAACGGGTAGAATCTACCCGACCCTAGACAATTTGGGTTTAAGTTAACGATAACAAGCGGTATTGAAGAGCGTACATGCAGTTCCAACCAACGGAAGATGACTTATCTGCTCCTCCCCTCCCCGATTTGCCTTCTACAGATCTGCCTTCTACAGATCTGCCTTCTACAGCAGATCTGAATCCTTCAGAGCCAGATGCAACGGATGAGAGTTTGTTAGGGCCAACCCAATTTCAAACTCGCTTCATCGGCTTTATGGATATGAACGCCGAGATCAATCAGGTTGCTGATTATTTCCAGGCTCACCAAGGCTGGTTTCGGCGCTGTGCCCATCCGATGAAGGCAGAACCGATTGGATCGACGGGGTATGCGCTGGTAATTGGTCGCTTCGGTGCCTTTGGCTATCAAGTAGAACCCAAGGTTGGGTTGGATCTTTTACCACCGGAAAAGGGGATCTATCGCATTAAAACAATCCCCGTACCTGACTATACCCCTCCAGGTTATGACGTGGATTTCCAGTCTGTTATGGAACTAAAGGAATGCCCTCCTGAGGATACACCCCAGTCAGAGACGCAGCCTCTCACTATCACACGAGTCGAGTGGCAACTCGATTTACAGGTAACCTTGCAATTCCCCAAATTTATTCATAAGCTACCCAAATCTTTAATTCAAAATACGGGTGATAGCCTGTTGTATCAGATTGTTCGCCAGGTTTCCCGTCGTCTCACCTATAAAGTTCAAGAAGATTTCCATACCTCTCACAATCTACCTCTCCCTAAAACTGCAAAACGCTAAGGAATTGCGATCCATTGGGATGAACTGGGTGAGGCTGAGAGTAGCGATCGGAGTATGCAGACGCTCAAAGGCAGTGCATACCCTGATGCAGGGCTGCGTTCATTCCATATGGCACCATGTGGCGGTTGAAAGTTTCTGAAACCGAGGAGCCATTGTAATCATCGTTACCGTTTGCTCGAACCTTAGCTGCTTTTAATGAAGGCATCTACATTGTTAAATTGGTCAGGCTCTACGCACTACCCTGCAAGATTGAGGTTTTTGAGGTGCCTGTTAGTGCCTTGGCGCTGACTCACACTTCAACTCCGTCAATCCTGCCTGTCAGGAATGGCTGGAATGCCCTTCTGTTTTCCATATGAGGGTTCAATTGAGGAGATTAATTCATGAGTCAGCGCAGTCGCCCCTGGACACGCCTACTAGCCTTAGCGATTGGTTCCATGGTGCTTGCCGTTTTAAGCACTTCCGTCGTTCATGCAGCCGATCCGCCTACCCTAGAGTCTGTCAATAACGCTTTGACAGCAAATACAGCCCGATTACAACGGTCTATCGATACGACCTGGATATTGGTGACAGGCTTCCTTGTATTTTTTATGCAGACAGGGTTTGCCCTATTAGAAACAGGGCTACTGCGTCAGACTAGTGCTGTCAATGCATTGCTAGAAAACTTTATTGATGCGGCTATTACTTGTCTAGTCTGGTGGGCAGTTGGGTTTGGAATTGCGTTTGGAACCAGTTCAGGTGGATTCATTGGCACCGATAATTTCTTTCTGAGCGAGGCCATCCGCTTTAGTAATGCTACAACGGTCATTGGTGGGCCTGCCATCTTTAGTGATACCCCTGTTATTTATTCGATGGGTGCAGGAGGTTCTACAGCACCCCTGAATACCTTCACCTTGTTTTTCTTCCAATTTGCCTTTGCTGCCACTGCAAGTACCATCACCACCGGTGCAATGGCAGAGCGAACTGATTTCATCGGCGACTTGATTT
>JAYKHH010000045.1:0-7965 GCA_035285265.1 Leptolyngbyaceae cyanobacterium
TCTGGCTTGGTGGAACCCACGGTCATTACAACTTCTCCGTTGCAATAAACCTTGGCTTCTGGATACCACTTGGGGTGCAGATTATCTTTAGGCATAGTTTCTACTCAACTTGTAAGGATGTGAATCTTTTTTTGTGAATCTCTCTTTATAGATGCCAGCTTGCATCCTGGGGTAACCAGCAGAGGTTCAAACCTAGTTCCAGCTTGAACCTGCTTCCACCCAAGCCATGAAATTTTAGCGCTTAGAGAACTGAGGTGCTTTCCGAGCCTTCCGCAAACCATACTTCTTCCGTTCCACAGAACGAGGATCGCGGGTCAGATACCCTTCAATCTTGAGGGGCTTCCGATTTTCTGGATCTAACTCGCAAAGCGCACGAGCCACACCCAATCGAATCGAATCCGCTTGTCCAGTCAAGCCCCCACCGTGGGCATTGACTAGAATATCGTACTCATTTTCTAGTCCTAGGGTTTCTAAGGGAGCCTTAGCGATCGCCAGATACTCAGGATTGAACTGGAGATACAAATTCCCCGATTTGCCGTTAATGGTCAGTTGACCACTACCCGGAACTAAACGTACACGAGCCACAGAAGACTTACGGCGACCTGTACCCCAATACACAACACGATCCGTTTGTTCTACAGCTTGCATGGATTTTATTCTCCTGGAATAGTTTGAATGGTCAATACCTGGGGTTGCTGGGCTGCATGGGGATGCTCTGACCCCGCATACACTTTCAGCTTCGTAAACAGTTGGCGACCCAAGGTATTTTTAGGAAGCATTCCCTGAATCGCCTTTTCGATAATTCGTTCTGGTATGCGAGCTTGCAACTTCGCAAAGGTTTCTGTCTTCATCCCACCAGGACGACCAGAGTGACGACGATACAGTTTTTGACTCCGCTTTTTACCCGTCACCGCCACTTTTTCAGCATTAATGACAATGACGAAATCACCCGTATCCAAATGGGGTGTGTAAGTGGGCTTATTCTTGCCACGCAAGATCATTGCCACCTCGCTGGCGAGCCGTCCTAGCCGTTGATCAGCAGCATCAACGACATACCAATTGTGCTCTAAGGCATCTTGAGAGGGAAGGTAGGTTTTGTTCATAATTTTGTTTATACCTAAATGTGTGTATTGCTCAAGCGGGAGAAGCAAGATCTATCGCTGGTTCTGATGGGTGAAACGCCGACATCAAGGTGGGAATTTCGCCCAGGATTGGCAGGGAAAAGTGGGGTAGCGTATCAAACCAGACTTCGGGAGCAAAGGGAAAGTCAGGATAGCCTACCCGTAATAGGCATAGCCCATGGGCAGGGGCAGAATACTTTACCTCTTCGCGACGCTCTGCCAGCCAAAGCTCTGTAAACTCAGTAGGTGACCTTAATCCTCGACCTACCTGCACCAATAACCCAACCAGCAATCGCATCATTCCATACAAAAACCCATTGGCTTGAATTTCAATCAAGATAAAGGAGTCTTGGCGACGACATTCTACGGCCTGAACCTCCACCCAAGAATGGGCCCGACTAGAATTGGCTCGATGAAATGCTGCCAGGTGGTGGCTACCGAGCAAGGGATCTAGGGCTGCTTGCATCCGTTCCACATCGAGCGGCTCATAATAATAGTGCCAAGCAAAGGGGCGAACAAACAAGTTAGGGATGGCTTCTGTATAAAGTGTATAGCGATAGCGCCGCCAAATCGCCGAAAATCGAGCATGCCAGTTAGAATCCACCTGGGCAGAAGCCCGAATCAGAATATCCTTAGGAAGACGAGAATTCAGGATTGCTGCCCAGCGATAAGCTGGAATTAAGGCGATCGGATCATTGAAATGAGCCACCTGCGCGGCAGCATGAACCCCTGCATCTGTCCTGCCTGCCCCGTAAAGCGTGACGGGTTGACCTAGCACAGACTTTAATACTGACTCAATCTCTTCCTGAACTGTTCGCTGGCGTAGTTGCCGCTGCCAACCATGAAAACAAGTGCCCAGGTATTGAATTACCAGGGCGACTCGCTGGGGTGCTCTTACTTCTGGGGCTGGTTCGCCAGCAAGAGGATAGGTTGATATGGGAACTGGAAAAGACATGAACAGTGAAAATTAAGTCAGCTCAATGATGGCCATATCTGCATTATCTCCCCGACGAGACACAGTTCGCAGGATTCGGGTATATCCCCCTTGGCGAGTTCCGTAGCGGGATGCCACATTTTCAAATAAAGCATGAACGAGCTGCTTATCGTAGATGTAGCCCATTGCCTGACGGCGAGCTGACAAGGAACCATCTTTAGCGAGAGAGATCATCTTCTCAGCTTCGGGACGAATTGCCTTGGCACGGGTCAGGGTAGTAGTAATCCGACCATTACGAAGTAGCTCTGTAGTGAGTGCCCTCATCAGCGCTCGGCGCTGATCGGCAGGTTTACTAAGTTGAGGAACACGACAGCGGTGACGCATAACAATAAACGCTAAAGGAATAAACAGTTTCTAGGGAATCCAGGCTAGATCTCCAACCTAAATTCCCCCACACCTTAGGAAGTCTTTGCAGACTTATCCTGAGGCAACGTAATGCCAAGTCGAACTTGTAGGGCTTCAATCACTTCCTCGGCAGATTTCTGCCCAAAGTTTTTGATTTCCAACAAGTCTTCTTGGGTATAGTCCAGCAAATCCGCTACCGAGTTAATTTGAGCCCGCTTTAAGCAGTTATAAGCTCGGACAGAAAGCTGTAACTCTTCAATCGGAATCTGGCTGGTAGGATCTTCATTATCCTGGAACTCATCCTTCATCGGCTCAATCGTAATATCCTTGAGCGGATCAAAGAGATCAACCAAAATATTCGCTGCCTGACTGAGTGCTTCCTGGGGAGTCAGGCTACCATTCGTCCAAATTTCCATTAATAGGCGGTCTTTTTCTAGAGACCCCCCTACACGGCCATCTTCAACGATATAGTTCACCTTGCGAACTGGCATGAAGACTGCATCAATTTGGAGGACGTCTACCGAAGTCGAATCATCCCGAGTCCGGTCAACCGCTCGATAGCCTTTCCCCTTTTCAATCTTGAATTCCATTTCCAGGGTTGCACCGGCTGACAAGGTGGCGACATACTGATCACCATTCACCAAATCAACTTCAGAAGGCAGATCAAACTGACTTGCGGTAACGGTAGCAGGGCCATGAGCCACAAGACGACCCAGTTGGGGTTGAGAAGAATAGCTCCTGAGAACAACTTCTTTCATGTTCAGCAAGATATCCAGGACATCTTCCCGAACCCCTGGAATTGTGGCAAACTCATGGCTCACTTCAGCAATCCGCACGGCTGTAACAGATGAGCCCTCTAGATTAGACAGCAAAACTCGTCTTAGAGCATTACCAACTGTAATTCCTTGGCCCCGATCAAGGGGTTCTAGGACGAACTTACTATATTGAGTCTGATCCTTTTCGGTCTTAGACTCTACACACTCAACCTGAAACTGTGTCACAACGTGACCTCCCTCTCCTTGAAATCTCCAAAAGGCATAACGGCCTCACATAACTTGTAATCTGAGCAGCAGGTGTCAGTTAAAACTTTAGGTTGCCCCAACCCTCGCCACTGCCTCAGCTTGACTAGCTCTTGCTTGAACTAGTAAAAATCAGACCCGACGACGCTTCGGAGGACGACAGCCATTGTGAGGGATTGGAGTGACATCACGAATCAAGGTGATCTCTAAGCCAGCTCCTTGCAGAGCACGAATCGCAGTTTCTCGACCCGCTCCTGGACCACTGACCATAACTTCAATTTGGCGCATTCCCTGATCCACTGCCCTGCGAGCAGCACTTTCAGCAGCAGTTTGGGCCGCAAAGGGAGTCCCTTTTTTAGCCCCCTTGAAACCACTAGATCCAGAAGAAGCCCACGAGATCACTTCTCCCACAGTGTCAGTAATCGTGACAATCGTGTTGTTAAAGGTAGATTGAATATGACCTACCCCACTGGGTACATGACGTTTCTGCTTACGGGTTCCAGTTTTTTTAGTTGGTTGTCGTGCCATAGGGATTGTCTTTAATATTGACTCTTAATGTACTGATAGGTTGGACTAGCCATCACTTAAAAGCTGAGACAGGTGAAAATCAAGCAGAGATAAAAGTAGACAGCCAAGAGCAAGTCGTGATCAACAGATTGGCTTTCATCACAACTTGCTGATTACGTTTTACTTCTTGCTAGGAGCTTTTTTCTTACCTGCCACGGTGCGGCGACCACCCCGACGAGTCCGGGCATTAGTCCGAGTTCTTTGCCCTCTTACAGGCAAACCTAAACGGTGACGGCGACCTCGATAGGTACCAATATCCATCAAGCGCTTAATGTTGATCGACTCCAAGCGCCTCAGATCACCTTCAACCTGATAATTGGTTTCTACTGACTCTCTGAGAGCAGATACATCGGCATCAGTTAAATCCTTAACGCGAATATCTGGATTAACGCCAGTTTCAGCAAGAATTTCCTGGGACCGTGTGAGCCCAATTCCATAAATATATGTGAGACCTATCTCAATTCGCTTGTCGCGCGGAAGGTCTACTCCGGCAATCCGTGCCACGCTTTTTCTCCCTAATCTTTTCTTTCAGTCAAAAAACTCAATGATGTGCTTTTAGATAGCACTGACTCCAATCAGTGGAGGTGAACTAACCTTGGCGTTGTTTGTGCTTCGGATTTGAGCAGATCACCATCACACGACCGCGACGACGGATCACGCGGCACTTTTCGCAAATTTTACGGACAGAGGCTCGAACTTTCATGCCTAATCTTGGCAACACTACAAAAACAACATCCTATCATTTTTTCGCATACATCGTCAAACAATTTAAATAAACAGCAAAATAATTGGATCTGGGCTTACCTAAAAAGGGTCAACGGTATTTGACAGTCCCGAAAATCCTAGGTAGGAAGCCTAGGATTCAGGAGAATTTAAGATATTCTTAATTGATACAGAATCAAAAGCCTCTTATCGGTAGGTTGCTTCAGCCCCCACAGGATTTCAACCCATCTAAAAATTATTTTTTATTACGCAAACGGTAGGTAATTCTTCCTTTTGTCAGGTCATAGGGTGTTAGCTCTACCTTGACGCGATCGCCCGGTAGGATCTTGATGTAGTTCCGGCGAATCTTGCCAGAAATATGGGCTAATACATTAAATCCATTATCCAGATCAACTCGAAACATGGCATTGGGAAGGGATTCTGTAACCGTTCCTTCCATCTCAATCAGGTCTTGTTTAGACAAATTGTGACTCCTATAGGGTGGGCCTAACTAATCAAACAGTCTCTTTATCTAGGATACAAAGCTTTTCCAAAGACTATCAAATGTAATTATAAAAATGCCACCGTAGCAATGGCCTCACGCTAGAAGCCGAGACCGTTGCTTTCAAGCTTGAGCAAAAGCACTCTTAAATCAGGATTGGAGCACTTGTTTCAACTGGGTGGATACTTCTTCCTGGGGCAAATTGCCATTGATAGATACCAGTTGTTGCCTAGCCTGATAAAAGTTGATTAAGGGTGCTGTTTGTTCTCGATACACTGCGAGTCGATGACGAATCACCTCTTCCTGATCATCCTTACGTCCCCTTGAGAGCAGGCGACCGACAATTACGTCATCCGGCACGTCTAGGTTAATCGTCGTATCGTAGGTCTGACCAATGTTCTGCAAAAGCTGATCCAAAAAAGTAGCTTGGGCCACATTTCGAGGAAAGCCATCCAGTAGCCAGCCCGATTGAGCATCAGCCTGACTCAAGCGATCCTTGACCATTTCTAGGATCAAATTATCTGGTACTAATTCGCCTCGATCCATGTAGCCCTGAGCTTCTATACCTAAGCTAGTAGATTGAGAAACATTTTCCCGTAGGATGTCTCCGGTTGAGATATGAGGGATATGGAGGATCTGAGCCAGGATCTGAGCCTGAGTCCCCTTACCGGCTCCTGGGGGACCCAGAAAGATCAATCGCGTCACTACTGCTTCACCATTCCTTCGTATCTTTGAGAGATAACATAAGTTTGAACTTGTTTTTGAGTCTCAATCGCAACACCCACCAAGATTAATAGAGAAGTAGCTCCTAGCCCTTGAAACGTTCTCACTCGAGTTGCACTTTCAACGGCTGTTGGGACAATAGCTACTAACCCTAGAAAAATAGCTCCCAAAAATGTGAGGCGATTTAAGACTCGTTCTATATATTCACTAGTAGCCCGGCCTGGACGAATTCCAGGAATGCTCGTCCCCATTTTCTTGAGGTTCTGGGACATATCGACTGGATTAACGACTAGAGAAGCGTAGAAGTAGCTAAAGAAAAGAATCAGTAGCAAGTAGAAAATTACGTATAGCCAGGGAGTAGGGCCACTAGGACTCAGGTAGCTTGCCACCTTTACAAGTTCTTCATTGCGAGTAAACTGCGCCAAAGAAGCTGGCAGAATCAGCACTGCCGAGGCAAAAATGATTGGCATGACTCCGCCCTGATTTAAGCGCAAGGGCAGATAACTACTGCGCTCTAAATATTGCCGACGGCCTACTTGACGACGCGCTGAGATGATCGGAATTCTACGGGTACCTTCTTGAACGAAAACAATCCCGACAATCATCACTAGAAAGACTAGCAAAAGTAGAAAGACGCCACCAACCAGGTTGCGATCGCCGGTCTCAGCCAACTTAATAGTTTGGCCTACAGATGTGGGTAAACCAGAGACAATATTGACAAAAATCAAGAGGGAAGCCCCGTTGCCAATTCCTCGTTCTGTAATGAGTTCGCCTACCCACATTACAAACATAGAACCTGCGGTCAAGGCTAATACAACCTCAATCACAAAAATGGGGCCAGGGGTCACGGCATAGGGTCTAACCCATAGGGCAATGCCCACGCTCTGAACTACTGCCCAACCTAAGGCTACATACCGGGTAATCTGAGAGATCTTCCGTCGCCCTGCTTCTCCCTCATTTTTCTGAAGATCTTCTAGAGTTGGAATAGCAGTAGTTAAAAGCTGGAGAATAATAGAGGCATTAATGTAGGGCAAGATGCCTAGGGCAAAAATTCCTAATGCTGAAATCCCACCGCCGGAAAAGATATCTAAAAAGCCTAAAACAGCATTATTTTGGCTCTGAATAAACTCAGCAAATCTGATCCGGTCAATTCCTGGGATGGGCAGAAAAATGCCTAGGCGAATTAAAACTAGTAAACCAATAGTAACAAGCAGCCGACCTCTTAGTCCGGCTGCTTGGGCCATTTGGGAAACAGTTTCCTGAGCACTGGGGGTTTTATCTCGACTAACAACCATACAGGGATTCCTCTACGCAATTCTTGGCAATCTAGCTGAATATCGCTCAAACCACCAAGAGGTTTCTGTTAGGTTCTTTAAGCATCTAATAATTCACAGTGACCACCGCATGCCTCAATCTTAGTGCGAGCAGATGCGGTGAAAGCAGCTGCTTCAATGTTAAGAGCAACGGATAGGTCGCCGTTTCCAAGCACCTTTAAGGGGCCATCATCAGTTGTGATAATACCTACTTCCATTAAAGAAGCTAAGGTCACTTTTGAATTACTAGGGAGCGATGCCAGCTTACCTACGTTGATCGTAGTGTATTGCTGACGATTTATCACGGTAAAATGCTTCAACTTAGGCAGGCGACGGTATAAGGGCATTTGACCTCCCTCAAAACCAGGACGAGTACTGCGACCGGATCTGGACTTTTGACCCCGCATCCCAAAACCACCACTTGCGCCTTGCCCTGCAGCGATACCCCGACCAATACGACGACGACGGTGGCGTGACCCTACTTGGGGCTTAGCATCTGCTAATCTCATGATCTTAAACCCATTAATGAAGTAATACGACGGTGCCCTAAGGAGATAACTGCTCTAAAGAGATAACCCCAAAATTAGGCATACAAATTTTCGATTGGGATGCCGCGTTCTTCAGCCACCTCTGAAAAGGTGCGGAGATTGCCCAAGGCATTGACAGCAGCTCTCGCGTT
>JAYKHH010000046.1:0-5602 GCA_035285265.1 Leptolyngbyaceae cyanobacterium
TGAATGAGAGTTAAATGGACAAACCGACAGTCAACAGAAACTTTTAACGCAACTACTCAGGACAATTTTAAAAGAGATTTCTCATCCGAGTTAATCTTTGTTTACAAATGTCACAACTCAACTCAAACAAGAGCAGTTTGCTCGCACAAATTACTATCTCTCCAGTTTGCAAACACGCCTTGATGCCCCACCTCTGTCCTGAGGCACGAGTAGGCGAGACGTAGGGAGCGATCCCATCCCCCTCAGCCTGAAACCCAAATCAAGGCGTAGGGAATTCTGATGAAGCCTGCTTCAGGTAGGACAAAACAAGCTACCTGACCCTGCACTCAGGAAGATTTATTCCCCCATGCTTCCCAGTAACATAACCCCAGGGTATTGCTTTGGGTGGATAGCCAGATTCTTCATTAGTATTCAGGCTTTCTCTATCTAAAGACAGGTGCCAAATGATGGATGAACTTTTAAGCCGAAGAGTTTGTAATAGGAAATACAAGACGGTTTCAAGAGGAGCAAGCTATGAGTTGGTTCAAGCGGCTAGTGGGTCAAGAAGATCAAAGGTTAGGCAGTCCAGTCAATATGACTAAAGTTGTGGAAGAATTAATGGGGCCAGGATTAACGGGGCAGTATGACTGGGAACTGCGAGAAAAAGCAGGAGCCCATCAACCCCCTCCCCCTCCTGAACATATGGGATTGGAAGGGGAATACGATGCTGAGGGCTTGCTCAAGCGAGTGGCTCTGGCCTTTGATAGTGACCCCAAGATTAGTCAGGTTTCCACACTTCAGATTAGTCAAGATGGGAGCACCATTATTTTGCGGGGTTCTGTACCCAGTTATTCCATGCTCAAGCAGATCATTGAAATCGCAGGTAAGGTGGACGGGACTAAAGCCGTAAAAGTTACCGAAGTTACGGTTGAAACGGTCAGTTAATTGGGTTGAAAGCTTTCCCCACTTCCCAGAGAGCACTTCACCCCATTAATTGTTCATCCAGTAATTTACCCATGAAGGCACTCAACTGCGATCGCGGCAATAAAGCTTCGACATTCGTATCCTAATCACCGATACTCGCTACAATCTCCAATTAATACAATCTCCAATTAAGAAGTACAAGTTCCGCGATCGCCCCCACTACAGCCTAACTTGCTTTCCGATCCTGAGTTTCCCAAGCACACTTAAATATGTTACCATTCTTGATTCTACCGTTCTTGTCTTAGCAACGCCCCTACCCCCTACCCGCTCACTCAGCTTCACCAATGAGCGTAAAGGCAGCCCAGTCCTGAGGTTCTGGATAAATTTTTAGGGTGGTTAACATAGCTTGGCGAAGAGCTTGAGCCTTATTGGGTTGCTGCTGAAGCTTTTGATAAAAGGCTGTCATCAAAGCAGCCGTGGGTGTATCAGGTACTTTCCAGAGCGATACCACCACACTCGGCACACCCGCAGCAATAAATGAGCGTGATAGCCCAATCACCCCGTCTCCAGTGATTCTGCCTCGTCCAGTATCACAGGCACTCAGCACTACCAACTCGGCATTGAGTTGTAAGCCCAAAATTTCACTGCTCGTGAGCAGACCATCCTCCTTTCCAGAGGGAGCAAGGGCAATCACTCCTGGCACCCCCAAACCTTTGAAGTCGTCTAGTAATCCGTGAGTTGCTAGATGGATTAAACGACTCTTGGGCATTT
The DNA here is from genome assembly GCA_035285265.1 of Leptolyngbyaceae cyanobacterium. Lineage (GTDB taxonomy): Bacteria > Cyanobacteriota > Cyanobacteriia > JARCMD01 > JARCMD01 > JAYKHH01. Next base: position 1,675 of record JAYKHH010000046.1, read on the forward strand.
GCTCCAAGACCCAAGACTTGGTTGCCTGTTGACCAATCGCTGCTTGCGTCTTAAGGAGCGATGCGATCGCCCTTGCTTCTTGCTCTGCCCCTGGCAACTCTGGCAATTGCTGGGGATCTTCTCCGAGTCTAGAAGGAACCTTGGGCATGGTCGGATTACCAACAATGACGACGTCCTGAAGTTTGGCTTGTCGGACTTTTTGCTGTTGCTGGTGAGTGAGGTTTAAAACTTGAATAGCCGGGGCTGTCCGAATCGTATGTTTTTCAATCAGATACTTACCCTCCCGATCTTGCAAGGCCACAAAAGGCACCAAGAATAATGCGCCTTGGGGAACAAAGATAACCTGAGCTTGGGGATCAGTTGGCAGCAAATCTGAGATCGGTTGGATGAGAATTTGGTGCAATTCCTGGAGCCGAGAGGTTTTAGATTGCCGAGCTTCTAATTGCGCGATCGCCCGCGCCACCCGATCTTGATTCTCATTAAAGTCAAAGCTGCGGTTCCTGACATTAATCGAATCACGACTACTGGCTACCAGAGCTTCTAGAGAACTATTCAAGGATTTGAGATCAACTCGACGAAAGGTGACTTTTCCCGTGGGTTGAACGACCCAAATGAACAGCTCTGAGTCCTGACCTAACAGGCTGCCATATTCTTTAAGATTTTCCACCATGATCGAATATTCAACGATCGTGGCATTTTGGGTTTTGGCAATCTGTTGAATTTGTTGAATATTGGGAGGATTAACCCCCAGTTTAATTCCCGAATTGGCATCTAAACGTTGGGCTAGCAAGTCAATGAAGGCTCGTGCTCGACCCTGTTCCGCTATTTCCAAAGCAGCTTCTGGTTGATTTCGAGCAATAAGAACTTTCTGTAACGTTCGGTAGGTGCGAGTCTGTTCTTCAAACAATGAAACCTTTTCAGCGTCCCGACTTCCTAGCCTGCTTCGCAGCGATTCACTTAGCTTAATTCCATCTCGTAACGATTTTTCCGCTGCCGCTAGATCGCCTGATGCCAGCAACACTGCTCCTAAATTGTTCAGGCTTTTCCACTCTCCGGCAGAGTCTTTAACCTGGCGAGCGATCGCTAAACTTTGCTGATAATACTCAATTGCCTGACGGTAATTTCCCAAGGCTTGATAGGCATTACCCAAATTCCCTAGCGCACCCTCTTCCCCGATCCGATCTTGGATCTGCCGGGAAATATTTAGACTCGCTTGATAGTACTGGATTGCCTTCCGATTGTCTCCCCGCACATAGTACAGATTCCCTAAACCCGTCAGTAAATCAATCAATCCCTCCGGATCTTGAGTTTCTTGCAGGAGCACCAAACTTTGCTGATAAGACTCAGCCGCCTTATCGTACTCTCGGAGAGAGAAATAAACACCCCCTAAATTTTTGAGTGCTTCTCCTTGACCTTGGCGATCGCCAATTTTCTGGGCAATCCCTAAACTCTGCTGATGATAACTCAGAGCCTTGGAGTAATCCCCCAAGGAGGAGTAAATCCCCCCCAAACTTTCTAGGGCATTACTTACCCCCCTAGGGTTTTCAAGGGTTTGCGCCAATTTGAGACTTTGTTGATGGTAATCAATGGCTTTGCTATAGTCTCCCATTGCCCCATAAGCACTTCCCAAGTGATCCAGGGTCAAGGCTTCGGACTGGGGGGCAGCTACAGCCCGAAAAATTTCTAAGGCTTGGAGATGATAGGCGATGGCTTTATCATAGGCTTGCAAGTCAGACTGAATCAGACCTAAGTTCCCCAGGGTTTGCCCTTCCACATGACGTTGATTCAGTTCTCGTGCAATCGTGAGACTCTGCTGCAAATAATCCGTTGCTTTGTCATAGTCTCGCTGATCCCGGTAAGCCAGTCCCAAATTGTTCAGAATTTGCCCCCGCTCTGAGCGATCTTTAGCCTCCCAAGGAATGGCTAAGCTTTGTTGATAATACTCAATTGCCTTGCTGTAGTCTCCGGTTGAATGCAACACCGCACCCAGATTAATTAAACACCGCCGTTCTCCTTTGGGATCTTTAAGCTGCCGATATAGAGCCAGCGCCTGTTGCCAAGACTTGAAAGCCGCCTCCAATTGACCCGATTGAAACTGTGCTCCTCCCACTTCCAAAAGCCGATCTGCCTCAACCTGACGGGTTGCCGACGTTTGGGCAAAGGCTGGGGTTACAAAATGATTTTGAGTAAAGGGTGTGGCAGCAATAGCAAACAAAGTCAGTAGAGTCAGTAAGCAATGTTGACTCGCTCTGACGGTTTTTCTTTGAGCATCCATAGGGCGTGACAGGCAACAGAAACAATAGCTTTCTAACAGGAATCTTAGGGCTAATGGATCCGTGTTTTAGAAGAGTCCTGTCAAAATTTACAACCTATTAGGCAGGAATCGAAGAGGATGCTGCCAACTCTTCTAACTGCTCCTGTTGATCTTGACTAATGCAAGATTGAATCACCGTTTCCAAGTCACCCTCTAAAATTGGGTTTAAGGTGAAATTCTGTCCCAGACGGTGATCCGTAACTCGGTTATCTTTGTAGTTATAGGTGCGGATTTTTTCGGAACGCGATCCGGTACCTACTTGAGATAGCCGCATGGAAGTGACTTCTGCCTGCTGTTCCTGAAGCTTCATTTCATATAGCTTTGCCCGCAGAATCTGCATGGCGCGTTCTCGGTTTTGGAGCTGCGATCGCTCTTCCGTACAAAAAACGCGAATTCCAGTGGGTTTATGGATCAAATCAACGGCTGTTTCCACCTTGTTCACATTCTGTCCACCCGCTCCGCCGGATCGAGCAGTGGTGAGGGTAATATCCTTGGGGTCAATGTGAACTTCGACATCATCTACCTCTGGCATCACCGCAACTGTTGCTGTTGAGGTATGCACTCGTCCTGAAGCTTCAGTTAGGGGCACCCGCTGTACCCGATGTACCCCAGCCTCAAACTTCAGCTTGCTATAAACCTGCTCTCCCTGAATCTCGATAATAGCTTCCTTGAAGCCTCCCATATCTGCGAGAGACTCGCTCAAGAGCTTAATCCGCCAACCTTGGCTTTCAGCATAGCGAGAGTACATCCGCACCAAATCCCCCGCCCAAATACTGGCTTCATCGCCTCCCGTCCCGGCTCGAATTTCCAACATGATGTTTTTGTCATCATTGGGATCACGGGGAAGCAACAGAATTTTAAGGCGAGTTTCTAATTGTGCCAATTTTGTTTCTAGAGACTCAACTTCCAAAGCTGCCATTTCTTGCAACTCTGGGTCACCATTAGCTTCCTTCAAAACCTTACGAGTCCCTGTCAACTCTTCCTGAGTGGTTTTCCAATCTTCATAGGTATTCACCACCTCTTCCAAGGAAGAACGGGAAGTTGCCACCCGTTGAAATTCGCCAGGGTTAGTAGCAATATCCGGGTCAGCAAGCCGACGGGTCAGTTCGTTAAAGGTTTGCTCAACGGATTTGAGTTTGTCTAGTAGGTAAGATTCAGCCATAGAAATAGCCTGCGGTTGAGTGCAACAAGGTCAGTAGTCAAAAATAGACTTCTTGCTTGAAAACCCTAAAAATTCCTATCGAAGCAGTGAGCTTCTAAATTTTCCTTCGGGATCGCGCTTCAGAAGTCTATTTTTACGAAGAAGGGACTACAGACTGCGTACCTACCTTCTTTTCTTAGTTGCAGGCTTAGCTTCTTGGGTATCCTGACCTTCTTCCATCATGCCGTACTTACGGAGGAAGCGCTCAACCCGACCTTCCGAGTCAATAATTTTTTGAGTTCCCGTATAAAAAGGGTGATTTCCAGACCAAACATCTACATGCAACTCTGGCTTGGTGGAACCCACGGTCATTACAACTTCTCCGTTGCAATAAACCTTGGCTTCTGGATACCACTTGGGGTGCAGATTATCTTTAGGCATAGTTTCTACTCAACTTGTAAGGATGTGAATCT
>JAYKHH010000047.1:0-5323 GCA_035285265.1 Leptolyngbyaceae cyanobacterium
ATTCCTGAAGGCTCTCAGGTAAGTCCATAGTCGCGATGTGCGATCGCATCCAGTTCAGAGGATTAAAGACCAAGATAGGCTGACTATCGGGATCCGGCGGTGGGGGTAAGGGGATCTGGGCGGCGATCGCGGCCAAAGCTGCTTCTAAAATCTCAGTTGTGACCTGTTCTACTTCTAACCAGGACTGATTCGCATCAGCAAAGACAGGGGGAATCGATGATCCGGGCAAAATATCGTGAAATTGATTGAATAGCGTTTTTTTCCAGGCTGCTTCTAGGGCTGCCTGGGGATAGGTAGCCCCTGAAGTGAGGGTTGCTAGGGCTGCAAACAGTTCTGCTTGGTATAGCAAGCCTTCACACTGACGGTTCCAGCGCTTCTGATCGGCATGGGTGGTATAACACCCTCGATGGAATTCCAAGTAAAGTTCACTGTCCCAGGTAGGCAGCGTAGGGGCAATCCCCCCGTGGTTGCCCTCTTGTTGATCTGAACTTACGTAGAGATCCCCCCTACCCCCCTTGGAAAGGGGGGCTTTTGGAGATTCTGGAATGGGTTCGTACTGGGCTGATAGGTGCTCTAAATAGGCATGGGCAGTCGTAAACTCCAACTGCGGGAAGAAGGGGGATTGCTGCCACCGCTGGGCTGTTTCTAGCATGTCACGGGTGGGGCCACCTCCATGATCCCCTACGCCTGGTAGCCAGAGGCTTGTTTGATTGCCCGTGCGGGTTTCCCAGTTGCAGGCGTAGGTAGCCATCTTCAAGGGATCGATGCCTTCACCGATAGGGGCAGACATGAGACTGAGAATGCGAGCGCCATCAGGGGACTGCCACCAAAACAATTCATGGGGAAATTGGGTTGTATCGTTCCAGCGCAATTTCTGGGTGACAAAGTAGTCAATTCCCCCTTGTTTGAGGATTTGGGGTAACTGCCAACAAAAGCCAAAGGTATCGGGTAACCAGGCTACAGAGCTAAATCTACCCAATTTCTGTTGCTCGTACCGCTGACCGTAGAGCACCTGCCGCACAATCGATTCCCCATTCACCAAGTTTAAATCTGGTTCTACCCACAGACCTCCCACACTCTCCCATCGTCCTGCTGCCACTTGCTGCTGAATTGCTGCGAAGAGTTCAGGACGGTTCTCTTCCACCCATGCATAAAGGGCAGGGGTAGAGTGGCAAAAGATTAAGTCTGGGAACGCTTGTTGCAGTTGCAAGACGGATTGGAAGGTACGCTCCGCAGCATCCCAAGTTTCACTGATCGGCCACAGCCAAGCTAGATCTAGATGAGCGTGACCCAGAAGTTTGATAGAGCGTTGCTTCAGGCAGATGCCTAAGGGCTGGAGAGTTTGCCGCAGGGTAGCAAGGCATTGGTCAAAGGCAGGGCGATCGCAGGTGAGCGACCAATCAATTTGCGCGACTGCGGTGCTGAGCACTTCTAATTGCTCAGGTTGAAAGTCCGTTAGATAACGCTGTAGAACTGCCAACTCATCCGCTACAAACCCAGGTTCTACAGACAAAGTGGACTGGGAGGGTACTTCGTATACGCAACGGGAACGTACCAATGCCCCTGCATCATGGCCCGGACTCACAAGACGTAAGGCCACCTCAATCACCTCACCAGGAGTTGCAGCCGCACTGAGCACAATGCGAGTTGAGCAGTCGAATAAATCGCCTTCCTGGACGAGTTGGCCGTTTACAAAGATCTGAGCAGACTCAGCCCACCAAGTCAGGGCTAGGCGTAGGGTCAAGCCTGCTAAAGGATAGTCTTGCAAGGCAGGAGGAATGACAAATCGTTGCCCTAGCCACAGGACTTGGCGGTTGGCTGCCCAGGCAATATGTTGCTTGGCATTCAGGGGGGCGATCGCCCAACTGCTCCACTCCTCAGCTTTTAAAGCGCGGGCGATCGCGAGATCACCCGCATATAACCGCCACCCAGTTTGGACATCAAGCTGGGTGAGTTGGCGCAATCGCTCAATAGATGCTGAGGCAATATCCATCCAGATCGAAGACTGCTAGAGGGAAAAGACCTGACCATCAATCAGCAATCGAGTAATGCCCTTGGCTTGTAAATAGGAACTCACCTTATGCAGCACCTTGCCGTCTGGTACTTTAACCACTCGCTGAGTTTTCTTTGAGAAGCGCCGAGCCACACGGTGATTGTCAAAAATTGGCAGGGTTTTTTCCTGTACTTCTTCTACAGGAATTTGACCCAGATCACCAAATTCTCTCAAAGGCTGAGTGATCAGTTCTGCAGCCCGATCTATGACCAGGTATAACGTTTTAGGCAGATCAGACTCAGACAAGGGGAGAACTTGAATTTGAGTTGTAGAGTGAAGTTTGATCGAGGCTAAGAGCTGCGCTTCTTCCTCCTCATCAGATAAATCCTCATCTCCATCCTCATCTTCATCTTCTAAATCATCTTCTAAATCATCTAAGTCTTCTTCATCCTCTAGTTCATCTATAAATTCCTCCCCTTTAAGGAGGTCTACGCCCTCAGCCAAGTCTTTAGCTGCAGGCTCCGCAGGCTTTTTGAGCGTAATTGGCTTGAGATTGATGGGGGCTGTAGCTTCTGAGATCTCCACTGCAGGAGAAGCTTCTGGAGTTGAAGTGGCTTCTACCCCATTAACCGCCGCAGAAGATCGCTTACGATGACGCCTAGAAGTAGAACTAGGATCTGGCAAGGAAGGGCTTGGCTCTTCTCTAGGTTCTTGGCTAGGTTTTTCTACAGGAGAAACTGGAGTTGCTATTTCGAGAGGCAGCTCAGTTTGCTCAGCCATGGCTGAGGGTGGCTCAGAACTACTCTCCAATACCAGACTTTGAGACCGGGGTGTACGCTTTTGTTGAACAATTGCTTCGTACTCCTGTTCTGACAAACCGCTCTTCAAAATACGAGTAATGGTTGTGGGGCTAACATGATAGCGAGCCGACAGTGTAGAAGTTGATTCTCCTGGGAGATGATAGAGCTTTAGAATTTCCTGTTTATCAGACTCAGAAAGTTTTGTAGGAGTCATGCGGCAAATTTCAACGGGGAATCAGAGGGTCAACTGTATTCATTTTATGCGGGTGGCATACCAGACGTTATGAAGACTTACCCTCTTCTTCGTCCTCCCGCACGTCGAGAACGAGTCGATAAGCTATATTCCAAAACAGCGCCCAGACCAAATAAGACACCACTAAAGACCCAAAACACTTCCGGTAAGCTGCCACTTTCATAGTCAGGGGAACGACTGGCATACTTAAACCACATATCTGCAATATAGAGAGAAAAAGCTGCCGCCGCAATCATTCGCCAGGATAGGGAAAAGCGACCTCCCCAAAAGGCAAGCAGTAAGATAGTTGCCAGGATTAGGAGCGCGACATCACTGATCACATAAAACAGCCCGATAGGCCCTTCTAAAGGAGCCAATAGGGCTTCTAAGGAGGTTACCCATTCGGGAGCTGTAGATGCGGGTTCTATGGCCGCAGGACTGGCAGGAGCCGTAGGACTGGCAATAGGAGCAGCAGGACTCGCGCTAGGAACTGCAGGACTCACGACGGGTTTAGGTGCAACTGGTTTAGGAGTCACCTTTGGCGTTGCAGCAGGAGCTTTAGATTTTGGAGAGGCTTTTGCTGGAGGCTTTACCGGAGCTTTGGCGGGTTTGCTAGGAGGTGCGGATTGAGCGATCGCAGCAGGCATCAACAAGGATTGCTGGGGTACATTGGGTGGAACAGTAGAAATCCACCAAGCTAACAAGCCTCCAACAAGACCAATTCCAGCCACGATTGCCCACTGCCAAATCTCTAGACTCAATTTCCTAGAAAAAACGGCTGAAAACATTCCCCAGCCTAGAAAGAGATAGGCGAGCACAAAAAAGAAATCACCTGGAGAAACGGCTGGATCCTGTCCTAAGCCGATTTCCCAATAACCGAAAATTACAGAGCCGAGGAAATATGAGAATGTTCCCATGCCAATCCCCAGCCAGACATTACGGCCACTCACAATCTGAGGACTTTTCCAATTCCTAAAGCACAGGATTGCAGCTCCCAAATAAGCTCCTAATTCAAAGATCAGTGTACCAATTCCGTACCAGGCGGGTTGTCCACCTGCGGGTGGGACACTAAAAAACAGGAAAAATAACAGCGCCAAAAAAGCCCAGCCAAGTTCGGCTAACACAATATTTTGGACTGAAAAGAGCGATAAGGAACTGGATGACTTATTTGTAGAGCTGCTCATGGTAATTCAAACCGGGTAGCTGGCAGTAGAAATGGGATAATCGAAAAGTCCTGTATAGATTTAAGCAAGCGTCGCACATTAAAGCTAATTCCAGCAATGTTGTCAAACATTCTTAAGCCTTTTATTGCCAAAGCTTGCCAGAGGGAGATTGCTTTAACCAATCCATAAACTGATTTCGCTCTCCGGACGACAAATCTTGTAGGGCATCTAGAACCCTTTCCGTAAAATTAGTATTACCAAAATACCGTTTAGCTAAGCGATGTAACTCTTGCATTAAGGTATGAAGATGCTGCTCTTGCCAAGCTGGAATCTGGAGTGAGTTTAGAGGATCCATCGTCAGTAAGGAATTAATCGCGTCTGCTGAGTTCGTTTGGGGAAATTCTCCTTGGCGAAACACATCCGCAATGTCTTTTTGAAATAGGCCAGCTTGCTTGGCTCCTAGCAAGTCTTCTATGTCGATATAAACCGCTTGCAGCAGTAAGATTCCAGCCTGAGTAAAAAAGGGTGGTGTTTTGCCACCGCTACTGGCTCCGCCGCCTCCAGCTTGCATTTCACTCGCAAGTTGATCTAAGCGAACCTTACCCCAAACGCTGTATCGCTCAGGTTCTTCCAGTAGCACACAAGCTTTACCCCGATTATCAGTTAGATCTCGCCAGAATGACTTGGCTTCTTCCTCTTGACTGGCATTAAATACATTAATCAAGCGGAAACTTTGTCCCTGATACTGAAGAATCGGCACCTGCTGATCCCGATGGGGGTGCGGAACACTGGTAATTTCGACATCCTGCCTCTTTAGAATAAACATGACGCTGCCTATTGACTCCTGTCAGGCGGGGGCCTTGTACGTTGCAATCATCAAGCGATTGTCTCGATATGCAGAATGCGTATCCAGAGTTCCAATCAAGTTATCATCCATTGACCCGTAACAAATCCATTGGCTCCACCAAGGGCGCAAGCCTATAGTAGTACTTCGCAAACACAATGAATAACACACTACTCTAATTAGCACCGCCTGATCTGGTTTTTAGTGTACATCTACAGTCAAGTAATCTAAACGTAGCGTACTTTGAAACCTCAGAGCGTTGACTGACTTGGGTATTTAAGAATATTTTGG
>JAYKHH010000048.1:0-5563 GCA_035285265.1 Leptolyngbyaceae cyanobacterium
TGTCATCTAAGTGTGCTTGTTCTTGTATCCTTGGTATAACTGAGGTATAACCAAAGAATAGAACTTTAAGTCAAGGTCACTATGAAAACTGCAATTTCGCTTCCAGATTCAGTTTTTGAGCAGGCGGAAGCACTTGCTAAGCAGTTAGGGGTGTCGCGCAGTGAGCTTTACACAAAAGCGTTACAGGCATACCTGAAAAGGTACAACCGCGATCAAATCTTGCTCAAATTGAACCAAGTTTACGCTCAAGAGTCCTCTGAGCTTGATCCAGTCATGGCAAGGATGCAGTTTATGTCTTTGCCTTACGAGGATTGGTAATGTATCGGGGAGAAATTTGGTGGGCGAACCTACCCGATCCAATTGGTTCAGAACCTGGATATCGCCGTCCCGTCTTAGTGATTCAGGATGATACTTTTACCCAGAGCCAGATTAGCACTGTTATTGTCGTTATCATAACTTCAAATATTAAGTTAGCGGAAGCACCGGGTAATGTACTATTACCGCGTGGGGTATCGGGTTTGTCGAGAGACTCCGTTGTAAATGTCTCTCAAATTTTCACGATCGATAAGACGTTTTTAGTTGAGCGTATTGGTTCGTTACCAGACTACTTGCAGGAGGACATAAATGATGGCTTACGAACAGTTTTGTATCTCTAGCAACGCCAACTAACAAGCTTAGTAGTTCAGAAAACTGTTGTGAGTCTCAGATGAGATGCTGGTCGAAGCCTGGGAACACCCCTAAAAGCTCCTAATCACGTTGAACTGCTAGCCAATCGAAATAATTCTCGAAGCGAATAAACCGAGGCGCTCCCATCCATGTGTCAATAAGAATCCTTTGCTGGCAAGGGTTTTACGAGTTTTCTACACTACTAAGGCTAACAAGTCGATAGCAGCAAATATAAGTTTCTTTATTCGTTTCGATATGGCTCATCGCCGCTCATCTTAGTTGTTAGCTGGCTGTCTGGCTTCAAGATTGCGGTTCTGCTGCAGGATGGGTGAGTCAGAGAGATGAAATAAGCGGAAGCGATCGCACCCGCCGCAAGATTTGAGGCCATCGAGTCTGGGGTATGTCAGCCGCCTCAAGGATCTGTACAGTAGATTGACTGGGCGATCGCTGATTCAGCAACGCCGACCAGAGATAGCTAGCTACCAATGCCAACCTTGCAACCCTCTAGCCTCAGTCCCCCTCCTTCTCCTCTACGTTTTTCTCTGCATCGCGCCGCAGCAGGTAGTCTACGATCCGCTCTAAACGTTCTACGGCAGCAGTTGTTGAGTCAAGCTTGGCATCTATGCGCTCTACGATTCGGGCTAACTGGGCTTGAGAATCTGCTAGATCGGCTTGAGACGTAGCTAAGCGCTCAATAATATCCGTAATCCGTTTTTGCCCGTGGGCGAGGTTCGCGGTGATCTGGGTATTCATCTCTAGAGCACCGGCGAGGCGCTCTAGCCGATCATCTGTCCAAATTTCAAGCGTCATCAGTAATTCCCGATCGAAAGGGCTTTAAACCATCTCAGACACCACTTCTACAGGGGGCTGGAATTGAGGCTGGAACTGGAACAAGGAATAAACGACATTGCGACGAATGTCGGTCATCATTTCCAGGAAGATCTCATAACCTTCACTCTTGTACTCGATTAGCGGATCTTTCTGCCCATAACCCCGTAACCCGACAGACTCTCGGAGTCCATCCATCTGCTGTAGATGTTCGCGCCAGAGCGTATCAATTTGTTGCAGAATGAAAAATCGCTCTGCATTCCGCATTAAGCCAGGTTGAATTTGATCGACCTGAGCTTCCTTCATATCGTAAGCAATCCGGACTTGTTCGTACAAGAAGGCTTTGATCTCAGTGATATTGAGGTCTTCTAGCTGACTCGGTTCTAAGTCAGCCAGCAGATTGACAAACTCTTTGACTTTATTTACCAGGCTCTCTAGCTGCCATTCCTCAGAGGGTAAATCTGGGTTGACGTAGGCATCTACAATGTCATCCATGGTGATTTCCGCGTACCGAATCACCTGTTCCTTCAAATCCTGGCCTTCCAGGACTCGACGACGTTCGGCATAGATGGCTCGCCGCTGGTTGTTCATCACCTCATCGTACTCAAACACCTGTTTACGGATGTCGTAGTAATGGGTTTCAACTTTTTTCTGTGCCCCTTCCAGAGAGCGGGTGAGCAGACCCGATTCAATGGGCATATCTTCTTCGACGCGGAAGGCATTCATCATCCCTGCCACGCGATCGCCCCCAAAAATCCGCAACAAGTTATCCTGCAAGCTGAGGAAGAACTTAGTAGAACCTGGGTCACCCTGCCGTCCCGCCCGTCCTCGCAGTTGGTTATCAATCCGGCGAGATTCGTGACGCTCGGTACCAATCACATGCAGCCCGCCCAGTTGAACCACCTCGTTATGTTCCTGGCCTGTAAATTGTTCGTACTCCTGCTTGATCAGGTTATACACATCCCGCAATTTTTGGATCACCGGATCATCCGTGGGAGCTTTTTCTGCGGCAACTGCAACCCGATCTTCGGCTTCCAATTCTGGCAGGCTGCGTTCGCCATACTGTTGAACTGCGAAGTCTACAGCTTGCTTCAAGGCTTGCTCGGTTGTCTTAGACAATGCCGTGGGGAAAATCTGGGGAGAGGCTTTCCAAACCTTTGCTTTCTTGCCGGGAGCAAATCCTTTGGGTGCGGGGCGATCGCGAAACGTCGCTTCCGGAACTTGTCCGCCGAACTCAGACTCATCCTCCGGTTGGACAATCCGAGGCATGAAGTATTCCCGCAATTTTAAGCGAGCCATATAGTCAGCATTACCGCCCAAGATAATATCGGTGCCTCGTCCTGCCATGTTGGTGGCAATGGTGACCGCCCCTTTACGACCTGCTTGGGCAATAATCTCTGATTCCCGCTCTACGTTTTCTGGCTTAGCATTCAACAGATTGTAGGGGACACTCCGTTCTTGCAGAAGCAAGCTGAGGAGTTCAGATTTTTCAATGCTGGTCGTACCCACGAGGATAGGTCTGCCGACCTCATGCAGTTGGGCACACTCTTCGGCGATCGCCTTCCACTTGGCCTCTTCAGTTTTGTAGACCACATCGGAGAGGTCATGACGCTTAGTCGAGCGATTCGTGGGAACGATGGTGACTTCTAGTTTGTAAATCTTCTCAAATGCAACTTCTTCCGTCTTAGCAGTTCCGGTCATCCCTGCCAATTTGGGGTAAAGCAAAAAGAAGTTTTGATAGGTAATGGTAGCCAGGGTTTGAGTCTCAGGTTGAATATCCACTCGTTCCTTGGCTTCGATTGCCTGGTGCAAGCCATCACTCCAACGGCGACCGGGCATCACTCGCCCCGTAAACTCATCCACAATCACCACTTCGTCATTGCGAACAATATAGTTCACATCCTTAATAAAGAGTTCTTTAGCTTTAATGGCATTAAAAATATAGTGCGCCCAGGGATCTTGGGGATCAAAGAGGTCTTGCACCTCCAACATATTTTCGGCTGCAATGAATCCTTCGTCATTGAGCAAGACGTTACGGGCTTTTTCATCGACCTCGTAATGCTCTTCGGTCTGGAGGGCAGCGGCCACTAATGCCGCCCGCAGATACTTCTCACTGGGGCGTTCGACTTGACCGGAGATAATTAGAGGCGTGCGAGCCTCATCAATCAGGACTGAATCCACCTCGTCAATAACACAGTACTGGAAAGGACGCTGCACCACGTCTGCCATGGCAGTTGCCATGTTATCGCGCAAATAATCAAAGCCGAGTTCGCTGTTGGTGGCGTAGGTAACATCGCAGGCATAGTTACGCTGACGCTCTGCAGGGTTCATGCTTTGCTGAATCAGGCCGACACTCAAGCCCAAAAAGCGGTGGACTTGTCCCATCCACTCCGCATCCCGACGAGCGAGGTAGTCGTTCACCGTCACCACATGCACGCCTTTACCCGTTAAAGCATTGAGATAGGCAGGCAGGGTAGAGACGAGGGTTTTTCCTTCCCCTGTCTTCATTTCAGCAATTTGTCCATCATGCAAAATCATGCCACCGAGCAACTGCACATCAAAGTGGCGCATACCCAGGACTCGTTTGGCTGCTTCGCGTACCACCGCAAACGCTTCAGGCAGGAGATCGTTGAGGGATTCCCCTTTCTCTAAGCGTTGCTTAAATTCTGCGGTTTTGCCTCGCAATGCCTGGTCAGAAAGAGCCTGGATGTCTTCTTCGAGTACATTGATGTCCGTAATAATCGGCTGATACTTTTTGAGTTTGCGGACGTTGGGATCACCCAGCAGAGTTTTAAGCATGTCAGTTAATCAGTTAAAAGGCAGTGTTTCCTAATCTGGGAGTGTGAAGTACCGCCCCGGAGTATCTCAATCCTATCATTTCAGCTAAAAGTAGGACGCGAAAGGTAGCTCAGTCAGAAACAACGATTGCCTGGGGCAATTGACTGGGACAATTGACTGGAGCAGCGGTGAGCGGGTGGGTTCTAGGGTTCAGATTTTGTATCCTGATGACGACCCAACCAGCTAGCCACAACCAGGAAGATCAAGATGCCCAGTAGATAAAGAGCGGTGATCATAAAATTCCTCGCAAACCTTTCTAAATAGTAGCCATATCTGGGGAAGGCGTAGCATCTGGGCTAGCCTTCTGAGCTAGGGTTTGAGGCTATCTGCCAGATGCTACGCCCCTGCAGGGATCTCAATCCAAAATCCAAAATCCAAAATCCAAAATCCAAAATCCAAAATCCCCCTACTCACCTCCGGCCATACCAACTCCGAAGCCGATCGGTCGAAACCCCTAGTAGAAAAGCGATCACCACCAGTTGATTAATGAATGTGGTTTTCAGGATGCCTAACTTTTGCCAACGACGACCAGAGGTGATGACGGGGTGAGGCACGATCGCAATTCTACCCTGACGTTGGAGACGACGGATCAGTTCAAAATCCTCCATAATTGGCAGTTCCGGAAATTTGCCAATGGTGTTGAACTGCTGGGTTGTCAAGAAAATCGCTTGATCTCCGTAGGGCATTTGGCGGTGGTGCGATCGCCAATTCACCCACCATTCCAGCCAACGAATCCCCCTTAACGTTGAGTCAATTTGCAACTTAAAGGCCCCTGCCACGACTCCGGGTTGTGCAAGGGTCTGGCGTACCCAATCATCAAACCCAGGGGGTAAATGAGTATCTGCGTGGAGAAATAATAAAATCTTACCCGTAGCCACCTCTGCACCCAAGTTCATTTGATGGGCACGACCGGGAGTGGTGATCAAAAGCTTCACTCCCAAGGATTGCAGAATCTCCTGGGTTCCATCCCGACTTCCCCCATCGACCGCAATAATTTCTACATGGGAGGCAGTTTGAGCGATCGCGACCACGTCTTGAATCGTCTGAGCTTCATTCAGCACTGGAATAATGATCGAAATTTTGATGATCGAAATTTTGGCATCTAGCATTCAGGCTTGGGTTCAGTAGTTAGATGTTTGGGATGGTCAATATCAGGTTTGGTGTTAGCTTTATATCCTTGTGCAGAAGAAGAGACCACTGGTTTATTCGTTGGAAGGAGTGCTTAGCACTG
>JAYKHH010000049.1:0-4118 GCA_035285265.1 Leptolyngbyaceae cyanobacterium
GTACTCAGACTCTCAGCAGCAGTTGTGCGTGGTTGCCATTGAGACACGTCAGGTAGCGGCGGTGGATCGTTGCTAGGCATAAGTGTTCGTACCTTCTAGTTCCAGACTGCGATCGCTTCCTCCTAAACAGTCGGTAATTGTTCCTCCCTGAGCCAATCCATCATTAAATAGGGATGCACAATGTGAAAAGAATGCTGAGGAGAGAGATACACCGCATGACGTTGAGGAAGTATGATTCTTGTCTCTTGTGTCACAAAATCCTTGAAATTAGCCGTCACCAACACATCTGCCCTACCTGCGATCGCAGTTTCTAACACATGACCATCCTCAGCATCTCTCACTGGAATCACCCCAGTTCCCCCTAGAGTTAACTGCGGTTGCATCGAACTAGCTCCCGTTTGTGCGTAGGCCACAATCGTTTGGATATAAAGGGATGCAGTCGGTCGAGAAACTTCTAAATCTTGTTCCAAAACCTTTTGCAATCGATTCAACATTCCCCAAGAAATGATCAACTGCACAGGAGCGATCGCACAATCTCCCTGCCGCACGATTGCCACCAAGATCTGAGAAGCCGTATTTTGCCTGCCCTTAAAATCAGCTAGAAGTGCTGCACACCAAATATTTAAGTCTAAGCAGAGCCGTAATACCTCCGTCATCGGCGGGTCAGCGAGACAGCCACCTCTAGAATTTCATCTTCTGTGTCTAGCGCACCCAGAGCCTGGGTTTGCATCTCTGCCAAGATCCGCCGATGGGCCAGATCAGACTGAGCCTGGAGCAAGACACGAGTAATCTCCTGAGCGATCGCCTCCCTCTCAGCAGGATTACCCGCTGTCATTTGTAACCAAGCCGCTCGCGCCTCATCAGGAAGGGCTGCAAAGAACTGAAGGGCCATTCCCGCAACCTGTGCCTTTTTGCGCTGCTCCTGCACTGCGATCGCTTCAATGCGTTTGACTGTCTCCGCATCCGTATAGGCAGAAATCGTCTTTCCAGGCATAGGACGTTACCTCTTTAGATTCCAGAGTTTCCATAGAAATTATAGAGCCCAAAATCAGGCGATTGCCGGGAAAGAAGCGCCCTTCGTCATGGCACTGAAGAGGGCGCAAAGCTTGCGCCCTCTTCAGTGGTATATGCTTTGGAAGAAATCTCCTAACTCCTACCGCAACAATCCTGGCGAAGTCAGCCAAAACATCAGGCTATTTCCAACCGGTGAGCCAGATGCAGGCATTTGGATACCGATCGCTCCCGCTTTTTTAAGAACCAGAACTCCCCGCACCTCTCCCCAGATCAGCATTTCCGCCCAGTTTGTTAAGTCGGGTTGGTGACCTACGAGGGCTAATCGAGCTTCCGGCGATCGCTCCCAACTCTCTAACCAACCCAGCCACTCCTCAAAACTGCCTCCCGGAGATAGGAAGCTCGATGTTTCTAGTTTGCGACTGAGTTTTTCAGCTTGCAAAATCTCCGCCGTTTGGTAAGCCCTCAGGAAAGGACTCGTCAACATTAAGTCAAATCGCAAACCTAGTTCATGCAGGCGTTTGGCAACGCGATGGGTTTTGCGGTGTCCTTCTTCAGTTAAGGGGCGTTCTGCATCATTGGCATAACTCCCGTGTTCTCCCGCCAGACCATGTCGAATGAAGTAAAGTTCTGCCATAAGCGGTCTTATTTTAGAGACTATTTTTGTAGAGTTCGGCTTTGTTGAGAGCTGTTTGCAGCACCTGCTTTGCCTGTTGATGGGCAATTTCAGATTGTAGATCTTCGACTACTTCCCAGGCAGCGGCACAGACTTCGGAGTTGGGACCTTTCTCAGCACAGGTTGTGGTAGCCTGCGTAATCGCAACTTGTAGATCGTGTTCTAGGAGCACGGCTTGAGGTTGCTCCACAAAATCGCTCTTGAGCAGAATATCTGACACCGAAACGATGCCCAACAACTCCCCTTGGATCACAGGTGCCCTGAGCAGTCCATTATCAGCAAACAGCCGAGCCACATACTCTACTCCTAGATCGGGATTGAGCGCAATACAAGGCTTTGTCATCACCTCATGCACCCGTACCAAGTTGGGATCTCTGCCAAAGGCCACCACTTTGTAGACAATATCGGCTTCCGTGATAATGCCGTAGGCATCCTGGTGGTGGCGACGCTCGACGATCACAGCTCGCCAGTTGCGTTCTCTCATGAGCTGAACTGCATCAGCTACGGTTGCCGAGCTACGAATGGTGACGACATCTTGGGTCATAATATCTGATGCTTTCATCATGGCGCACCTCATCAAGTAAATAGAAATTGCATTTCTGGTGGGAACCTCGAAAAATTTAAATCCTCCTCCGTCAAAGAATGAGTTTGGGGGTTTGGGGCGGATTCGCCGCCCCAAACCCTCGATTCATCGAGGTGTCCTGTTTTCTGGTAGGTAGGTGAAATTGCTAGGAGACGGCTGAGAGAGAAGGGGGTGAGACGCGATCGCGCTTGGCTTTTCCCCACAGCCACAAGGCTCCCAAGCCTAGCAGAATTACCTCTAATTCGATCAGTCCTCCTAGGACTGGAATAGCAGTCAGCAGCACAAAGGCTAATAGTCCTACAAATAAGGCTGCGAGGCGAGTGGCGGGTTGGTTGGGGCGTATTTGTTGCAGCAACCACTGCCCACCGAGGAAACTGAGAATCACCTGCGGTACAAAGCTGACAAAAATCCCAAAGCCCAGGAGCAAGGTGAAATTAGCCAGCAATCCTAAACCGAGAATCGGCGGGATTAGGATCGGTAGGGTGAACGCAGCAACGAAGGTCAAGAAGAGGGTGAGGAAGGCGATCGCAATCATCCCAATTCCGACGGCTAGAAACGTCACAATTCCCCAGCCTAGACTCGGCAACGGTCTAGCTCGGACGTTCGCTACCAAGCCTTGGGTCCAATCGGGAGCAAATCGAATCAGCAGCCATCCCACCAGGGCTAGCACCACTAAACGCTGGAGGTAATAAAAGGCGAGTACGGCTGGATTCCGAGGAGGGGCCATCCATCGTGACATTCTAGAATACTGACGATCTTCTGGTAACGTCCCTCGCACGACCTCCCCTGATACCTGTGCCCCCGGAGCAATAGTGGCTGGAATTATGGATTGGTAAGTCAGGTTGCCATCAATGCGAGCTGAATCGGTCAGGGTGAGACCCCGTGGAATGATGGGAATTGCCACGGGCGATCTAGGGAGAAAGGGGATTTCGGTGATATCTTGATCGCCAATGGCCGTGGCTTGCAGGTTTCCCCTCACACCGCCCCGCAGTTCTAGGGAAATCGTCCGAGCCGTCACCTCCTGCTGAACGGTGCCAGCGAGTAACGCTTGGGCACCCCAAAAACGCAAATTCCCGCCAATAGCGCTACCCGCTTGGCTTTCTAAACTCAAGCCCGCTGCGATCACGTCATCTGCCACCCGTGCTGACTGGCCCAGCATTAAAACTTGACCTGCCATCCGGATGTCGTCCCCTACGGTACCATTGACGATAATTGCTTGCCCTGCCGCAATCAAGTCCCCTTCAATCGTGCCATTGATCGTAATCTGTCTCCCTGCAACGACCGCATCCCCTTTGACCGTGCCATCAATGGTGACGATGGTACCTGCTAGGTAGAGGTCATCGTTAATCACCTGGTTTGCACCAATGGTTAGGTAGGTGGGGGCAGAGCGATCGAACCCGCCACCGCTGGTGCGATCAGCAGACCAACTGGGAAAGGTAGTCAGAAAAAAAGCCATGAGGCAGGGCAATACAAAGAGAGCTAAGACTCGGAAACAGGATCCTAGGAATGATCCTAAAAATGTTCTAGCCCAGGGGTGCGATCGCTTAATCATGGAAGTTCTCCAGCACGGGGTTTTCTAAACGAGGTTTCAAGAGCCAAACCAAGGCAAATCCTGTGATCGCTCCTACGACAACGCCTAGGATGGCCCCCACTGCACCTTCAACCAGAATCGTCTGAATACTAAATCCATTCAGGATCACGATTCCTGTAGCTATAAATGCCACGAGTAGTCCCCAGGCCCAAGCTAAGGCACTGGCAAATACCCACCAGGATGCTTGACGACTGTGAGGTCTGAGTACGAGCCATTGAGCCAACCCCAATACAGTCCCAACCCCAGCTCCCAGCAAA
>JAYKHH010000050.1:0-5690 GCA_035285265.1 Leptolyngbyaceae cyanobacterium
GCAACTAGGATTCGGGAACCGGAGGCTTTACACTGGAACACTAGATTTGCCGAACAAAGCGTCTGCTCTGTAAAAAATTGCCAATGATCATGACTGTACCGTTGCTCGCCAATTCATTCCTGTTTTCAGCGATGACCAACCGAGAGTAACTCACTCCTCCTGTGATTGACTACGCCCAAACTGTATTATTCCAATGACTTATACTGCAGAGTCGATTCAAGCCTTTCTATCCGGTGTGGCTCCGTTTAACCAACTCCCGCCCGATTTGCTCCCTTCCCTATCCCGGAAATTCCAACTCCTGCGTTACCGGATGGGACAGGCAATCCTAGTGCGAGAGCAAATGCCCGCCCAGATAGTGATCTTATATGAAGGGCAGGCTCGGTTACTCGGCTATGATCCGCTCAACCAACTTCCCATCACCCTAGAGCGGTTGCAACCCGGTGGCATTTTAGGCTGGGCCGGTTTAGTTCGAGGTGTGGCCTGCGAGACAGCGATCGCCTCCACAGAAACCATTGGCTTAACCCTACCCACGGCTGAATTTCTCACCCTCCTTGATCAGCATCCGATCCTCGCCACCTACTTTCAAACCCATTGCTCCCCCATAGAGGTGTTTGAGCTGCTCAGCAGTGAGTTAAAGCGGCAGTCCTATGCAACGGTGAACCTCAAGGATTGGGTTGCCAAACTCGCTCCCAAAGCAACCGTTCACTACCTACCTGCGGGCAAAACCGCCTTCAAACAGCTTGATCCCCACCAAGTCTGGTTTGTCAGCAGTGGCAACCTCCCTGATTTTCCTGTTGGCAGTCGCCTCACCGATGCCCAATCCCCTGTGATCTCTAGCCCCACCTCTGTTCGCTTGGTGGGCTTACCCGTGGCTGAATTTGAGGCGCTGACCGTAGAAGCACAGCCCGTTGCCACCCCTGTCTCAGATGCAGAGGTCACCATCCAGCTTTGGGACGCTGAACCCCAGCCTTCCGGTGCTAACATCCCCTATGCAACGGAGCAGTTCCTCGGCAGTTCGGCCCAGGCTAGCAACGGGAGTTCCCGCACGGTCGGAGCTACGAATGGGACTGCCACTGATGTCAGACCCACCATTCCCCAGTCTGGCTCTCAAGCCCAATACCCCTACGTTCGTGCGAAAGGAACCCTAGAGTCTACCCTGGCTTGTTTTCAAATGCTGGCTCAGCATTTGAATCTCCCCTTCCGGCGGGAGGTGATTAGCCGGGTGCTCAAAAATCAGCTAGACCGCACGGGTTCCCTCTCCCTCCAAGCCTGTGGAGCCGTTGCAGAGTTGATGGGCTTGACCGCGCAACTGGTTGTGGTGCCTGCCTCCGCCATTAGTCGTTTGCAAGCCCCTGCTTTAATTACTTGGCAAGATAGCTTCGCCCTCATCTACGATTTCAGCCAAAAAGAAGTGGTGATGGCGGTACCAGAAACGGGTGTTCTCCACTATAAACCTGAAAACCTAATGGATGTTTGGGGGGAGACCAGCGAGGTACTCCTGCTCCAACCCAATAAGGAAACTCCCCAGCAGCGGTTTGGCCTAAGTTGGTTTTTACCGTCTTTGTTCCGTTACCGCCGAGTGCTAGCGGAAGTTTTAATTGCGTCCTTCTTTGTGCAACTGTTTGGGCTGGCCAATCCGTTGATGATCCAAGTAATCATCGATAAGGTTTTAGTCCAAAACAGTCCTGACACCCTGCAAATTTTAGGCATCTTTTTGTTGGTGGTAGCGGTTTTTGAAGCCCTGCTCACCAGTTTGCGAACCTTCCTGTTTGTCGATACGACGAACCGGATTGATATGGCGCTGGGGTCAGAAATCATCGACCACTTACTGCGGTTACCCCTCCGTTATTTCGAGAAACGCCCCGTGGGGGAATTGGCAACCCGGGTCAATGAACTCGAGAATATCCGCCAGTTTCTGACTGGAACTGCCTTAACAGTGGTGTTAGACTCCATCTTTTCAGTCATCTACATTGTGGTGATGCTGATCTATAGCTGGCTGCTGACGCTGGTGAGTTTGGCCACCATTCCCCTCTTCATCCTGCTGACGGTGGTGGTTTCACCGATTGTGCGTCGCCAGTTGCGGGTAAAGGCGGAGCAAAATGCGTCTACCCAGTCATTTCTGGTAGAGGTGTTGTCGGGTATTCAAACCGTTAAGGCTCAAAATATTGAATTGCGATCGCGTTGGCAATGGCAAGAACGCTATGCCCGCTATGTGTCCACAGGCTTCAAAACCGTTCAAACCTTCACGGCGGCGAGTTCCACCAGTACGCTTCTGAACCAACTTTCGGGTTTACTCGTGCTGTGGGTCGGGGCTTATTTGGTCTTACAGGGAGATCTGACCCTCGGACAATTGATTGCCTTCCGGATTATTGCCGGATACGTGACCAGTCCCCTACTGCGCCTCGTCCAACTTTGGCAGAACTTCCAGGAAACCGCCCTGTCCCTAGAGCGACTCAGCGACATTATCGATTATCCCCAGGAAGTCACGGAACTGGATCGCCGCAATATTCCTATGCCCTTGGTGCAAGGGGCGATTCTCTACGAAAACGTTTCCTTCCGATTTGCTCCTACGGGGCCAATGCAGCTTAACAATATCAATCTGTCCTTTCCGGCAGGCTCCTTTGTTGGGATTGTAGGGCAGAGCGGTTCTGGGAAAAGTACCCTGATGAAGCTCCTACCGCGACTCTACGAAGTCGAGTCCGGTCGGATCTTTATTGATCAGTACGACATTAGTAAGGTCGAACTCTACTCCCTACGCCAACAGATTGGGATCGTTCCCCAAGATACGCTGTTGTTTGATGGCACTGTGCAGGAAAATATCGCCCTCACTTGCCCCGATGCCACGGCAGAAGAAATTATTGCGGCGGCAAAAATCGCCGTGGCCCACGACTTTATTATGGGGCTGCCCAGCGGCTATAACACGCGAGTCGGGGAGCGAGGTTCGGCCCTGTCTGGGGGACAACGGCAACGGATTGCGATCGCCCGCACCATTCTCCAAAACCCTCGTCTGCTGATTTTGGATGAAGCTACCAGCGCCTTGGACTATGATACAGAGCGACAACTGTCTGCCAATCTAGCGGAGGCGTTTCAAGGTCGCACCGTTTTCTTTATTACCCATCGCCTGGGCACCATCAAGCAAGCAGATGTCATTCTGGCCATGTATCAAGGCAGTGTCGCTGAACAAGGCACCCACGATGAATTAATGGCGCTTCAGGGGCGCTACTACTGCCTCTATCGACAACAGGAAGCTCAACTATAGTCCCTTTGAAGCATGATTAAAGAGGTTTGTCCCCTTCATTCATGCTTGACAGAACCCTTGCACTGCTATTTACCAGAGTGAAAATTCAAAGATGCTAGAGCAAAGAAATGAGGGATCGAAAAACGAATCCCTTGCCGCCAAATCCAGCCTGCAAGCCACCAACCTTTCCTACTTTGAGCAACCCGTTGTGCTCAAACAGTCTCCGATCTGGTCTAGGGCCGTGATCTGGACGTTGATGGGAGTAACGACCGTGGTAATTACGTGGGCCTGTGTCGCCCAAATGGAGGAAGCCATTCCCGCTCAGGGCAAGTTAGAGCCAGAAGGGACGGTGGCAGAAGTTCAGGCTCCCGTGGGTGGGGTGGTCAAGGAAATCCTGGTTCAGGATGGACAGCAGGTCAATCAGGGAGACTTACTGATTACCCTGGATCCCGAAGTAGCCCAGGCTCAGCAAGCGTCTCTGCAAAAAATTCGGTTGACCCTGAAGCGAGAAAATGATTTTTATCAGGCTCTCTTGAGTGGATTGCCCATTTCTAGGGTTACGGAACTCAGTGGTCTGACTTCTCTGCCGACCGGAGCCCTTTCTTTGACTCAAAATCGGGCAGCCCTTGTCGCTGAAAATCAGCTCTACCGGATGCAACTCAGTGGCGACTCTCAAGGGGTTGGGTTAACCCTGGAGCAACAAGCTCGACTCCGGGCCAGTCAAGCAGAGTTGAACTCGCGCACCAATGCAGATCAATTAGAAGTCAAACAGCTAGAACGTCAGTTAGAAGAAGCCAAAATTCAACTGGCGAGTGCTCAAGATTTACTGAAGGTAGAACAGCAAGTCTTAAAAGATCTCACCCCCCTGGTCGAACAAGGAGGATTGTCTAAGATTCAGTATGTGCGCCAACAGCAGCAAACTTTAACTCGTCAAGCCGATGTAGACCGCTATGCTCAAGAGCTGCGTCGGATTGAGTTTGCGATCGCCCAAGCCCAGCAAAAAGCCCAAACAACTGTTTCTTTTTCGCAAGCAGATATTCTGACTAAAATCACCAATAATGAAAAGCAAATTGCGGACATTGATAGCCAGTTAACCAAGGCAGTGGTGGAAAATAGCAAACGCATTGCCGAAATTGATAGCCAACTCAGTCAAGCCAAAACGACCCTGCGCTACCAAGATCTGCGATCGCCCGTCACAGGTACCGTCTTTGATCTGCAAGCCAAAACCCCAGGGTTTGTTACTACCAATACCGAGCCAATTTTGAAGATTGTGCCTGCGGATGCCCTAGTCGCTAAGGTGTTTATTACCAACCGGGATATTGGCTTTATTCGAGAACAAATGGATGCAGATGTTCGCATTGACTCATTTCCGTTTAGTGAGTTTGGGGATGTCAAAGGCAAGCTGATTTGGATTGGCTCCGATGCCCTCCCCCCTGACCAGATCCGGCCTTTCTACAGTTTCCCGGCTAAGATCCGTCTAGAGCGTCAGAATCTCAAGGTGAATAACCGAGAAATTCAGTTGCAATCGGGGATGTCGATTAGTGTCAACATCAAGGTGCGGAAGCGCACGGTTGCTAGCCTCTTTACCGACTTGTTTGCCAAGAAGGTTGAAAGTCTTAAAACTGTCAGATAAAGAGTAGGTGTCAGGTGTCAGGTGTCAGGCTGGCCCTGAGCGCAGTCGTTGGCATAGCCTGTCCGGAGGACTGAGGGTGTCAGCAGCAAGTTGAAGCCCAGGGATTGTTGCTGGAATCCCTCTAATTCACCCGATCCATGCGCTGAACGCGATCGCTCGCTAACATTTGACAATCATTTGACAATATAGATGGAAACGTTTGTTATCCATTGCACAAGCATGGGAGGACACCGGTACGCCCAATTTTATTACTGTGACCCATAACCCAGAAGAAACTGCCCTAATGAATGTGAATCAAGGACTTGAGGTGTTTAGCGATCGCCCCTCCCTTCACAACTCCTCTCAGCAGGAGTCATGCCAAACACTTATGAGCAGATAAATAATATTTCTGTAGGATTTTTTCTCTTATAACAGGCACTAAACCTTCAATGTTCAGAATAGGCATGAATACTGCAGATGATTTCCCAAGGTCGGAGAGGTCATCGGCAGTGGCAATCTCCGTAACGGAACTACAACGCCAGCTTGCTGAATCTCTCCAGCAACTGTCACCCGAACGATTACAGGTGCTGGCTGATTTTGCAGCCTATCTCGCCCATACTGAAAGTGAAGCTGCGACCCAAGAGCTTTTAGCAATTCCTGGATTACTAGAACGAGTCAAGCAAAATCAAGCCACCCCTAAAACCCATTACACACCCTGGAGAACCATTCGCTCTGATGTATGAAGTTCTCCTCCATCCTGATCCTCAAGAGGTGTATGCCAATGGGTATTATCGCTACCGCATCGGAGACTATCGGGTGATCTATGAGTAAATACTCTCT